>JBCNOJ010000036.1:0-18382 GCA_039593925.1 Acidovorax sp. | reverse complement strand
CTTGAGTGGAGCCCCTTTGGGCTGGCAGGTCAAGGAATGTGCAAATCTGATGGTTCATCCTCTGGCAGGCTGGGCATCAGACGAGATTTAAGGTTTGCTGCCTTCGGCAGTTGACCTGTGTAGGGGAGTCGCCAAGCTGGTTAAGGCACCGGATTTTGATTCCGGCATGCGAAGGTTCGAATCCTTCTTCCCCTGCCAAATTTCTTTTCGCGTACGGGCTTTTATTTCAGACCGCTGGGACGCTCATGCAAGCCAACCACCCCGACTTCATGGTTTTCACCGGCAATGCCAATCCTGGCATGGCAGCTGAAATTGCCCAACATCTTGGCACCACCCTCGGCTCCGCCGATGTCGGCCGTTTTTCCGATGGTGAAGTCACTGTCGAGATCAAACAAAACGTCCGTGCCCGTGACGTGTTCGTCGTGCAGTCAACCTGCGCGCCCACGAACGAAAACCTGATGGAACTGCTGATCATGGTCGACGCGCTCAAGCGCGCTTCTGCCGAACGCATCAGCGCCGTGATCCCCTACTTCGGCTATGCCCGCCAGGATCGCCGTCCTCGCTCGACGCGCGTTCCGATCACCGCGAAGGTGGTGGCGAACATGCTTCAGGCCGTGGGCGTTGCCCGCGTGCTGACCATGGACCTGCATGCCGACCAGATCCAAGGCTTCTTCGACATTCCGGTTGACAATATTTATGCGTCCCCCGTGCTGCTGGGCGACCTGCGCCAGAAGAACTACGAAGACCTGATCGTTGTCTCCCCTGACGTGGGTGGCGTGGTGCGCGCCCGTGCATTGGCCAAGCAACTCAATTGCGACCTCGCCATCATCGACAAACGCCGCCCCAAGGCGAACGTGTCGGAAGTGATGCACGTGATCGGCGAAATCGAGGGTCGCAACTGCGTGATCATGGACGACATGATCGACACCGCTGGCACGCTGGTGAAGGCTGCCGAAGTGCTGAAAGAGCGCGGTGCCAAGAGCGTCTACGCCTATTGCACGCACCCTATTTTCTCGGGTCCCGCCATTGAACGCATCGCCAAGGGCACGGCCCTTGATGAAGTGGTCGTGACCAACACCATCCCCCTGAGCGACAACGCCAAGGGATGCACCAAGATTCGCCAGCTCTCCGTGGCCCCGTTGATCGCCGAGACGATTCAGCGCATTGCCAAGGGAGAGTCGGTGATGAGCCTGTTCTCGGACCAAGACAACCTGTTCTGACACGTCTCCCACGGGAGCGTTGCAGACCGGTTTGCACGCAGGCCTCCTTCGGGAGGCTTGTCTGTTCGGGGGCATCGTAGGGGCCTGCAGCCGCTGTGGCGATGGCAGGTCTTTTTTTAAACGGGGCAGGACTGGTCGCGGTCTGCCCTTTTCTGGAGCTAACTATGAACTTCGTCGCTTTTGAGCGCGCCAAGCAGGGTACGGGTGCGAGCCGCCGTCTGCGCAATTCGGGCAAGGCACCTGGCATCGTCTACGGTGGTGCAGCCGAACCCCAACTGATCGAGATCGACCACAACGCTCTGTGGCACGCCCTCAAGAAGGAAGCTTTCCACTCCAGCGTGCTGGACATGGAAGTGGCCGGCAAGACCTCCAAGGTCGTGCTGCGTGACGTGCAATACCACCCCTACAAGCAACTGGTGCTGCACATCGACTTCCAGCGCGTGGACAACAAGACCAAGCTGCACCTGAAGGTGCCACTGCACTACAGCGGTGCTGAAGAGTCCAACGCTGTCAAGGTCGACAAGTGCATGGTCAACCCCGTGGTGAACGAACTGGACGTGACCTGCATGCCTTCGGACCTGCCCGAATTCATCGCTGTGGACCTGTCCAAGCTGGAAAAGGGTTCTTCCCTGCACCTGAAGGACATCAAGCTGCCCCGTGGCGTGACCCCCAAGGTGCGCGGCGGCCAGAACAACAACCCCGTGCTGGTGTCGGTTGTGCCTCCAGCCGTGATTGTGGAAACCCCCGCTGAAGCCGCTCCTGCGGCAGACGCCAAGGGTAAGGGCAAGGGCAAGAAGTAATTGGCTCCGGCCGATTGATTCCCTGCTCATCCAAAGCACCCAGGCCAGCCCGTCTCGGCGGGCAAACAGCCTCACAACGGCCCACTTCGGTGGGCCGTTTGTTTTGGCGGACGCTCTGCACGGCATGCGACGTCCGCAGATGCGCGTGCCACCACGCCCTATGCCCATCCGCACCCCAACGTGCACAGATAATCCCGCACATGATCAAGTTGTTTGTAGGCCTTGGAAACCCCGGGCCGGACTACGAAGCCACGCGCCACAACGCGGGCTTTTGGTGGATTGATGCCTTGGCGCGCGACCTGAAGGCCACGCTGGTGCCCGAGCGCAGTTACCACGGGCTGGTGGCGCGCACCACCGTCCATGGGCAGAGCGTGTGGCTGCTGGAGCCCCAGACCTTCATGAACCTGTCTGGCAAATCGGTGGCGTCGCTTGCCAGATTCTTCAAGATCCAGCCCGAGGAAATTCTGGTGGTGCATGACGAGCTGGACATCCCACCCGGCCAGGTCAAGCTCAAGCGCGGCGGCAGTCACGCCGGGCACAACGGGCTGCGAGACATCCATGGCCAACTGGGCTCGCCTGACTACTGGCGGCTGCGCATCGGTATTGGTCACCCTGGTGTGAAAAGCGAGGTGGCCAACTGGGTGCTGAAGAAGCCTTCACCCGATCAGCGCACGCTGATCGAAGACAGCATCAGCCATTCGCTAAAGGCCTACCCCGCGCTGCTCGCGGGCGAGATGGACAAGGCCACGTTGCTGATCCACACCACCAAGCCACCCCGCCCCAAGCCGGCACGCCCGGTAGACGACTGACCGCAGCAGGCTTGCTACCCAATTGATAGCTTTCAGCGCTTATCCAGCAAGCGCTAGAAGCCAAAAACACCAAAATTAACCTGCAGCCGAAACCTGAAGACGCTGAAACTTTTGCCACAGCGTTTCACGGTTTTCCACATGCTGGGGGTTGACGGGGATGCAAGCCACGGGGCAGACCTGCACGCACTGGGGCTCATCGAAATGCCCCACGCACTCCGTGCACTTGTTGGGATCGATCTCGTAGATCTCCTCGCCGAGGTAGATCGCTTGATTGGGACACTCGGGCTCGCACACATCGCAGTTGATGCACTCGTCGGTGATCATCAGCGCCATACGGCCCCCTGAAACACGGGGCCCACGGCATGGGCAGGAAAGTGCGCGGCGCGGTTCATGCTCCGTATTATCCCGCGCTGGTGGCATGTGCCTTGCATGCCACACTGCAACCCACCACCGCTGACGGGGATGTTTTTACCGTTATGCTGTGTATACACATTAATTTTGACGCGCCTGCGTCTCATCATCTTTCCCACGCACCCCTCCCATGGGCCTGTTTTTTCTCAAGCGGTTTGTCACCCTTCTGGCCACCTTGATTGGGGCTTCCATCGTTGTGTTCCTGGTGCTGGAGATTCTTCCCGGCAATGCCGCCCAGATGCTCATGGGCCCGGACGCCTCGCCCGACGCCGTGGCCGCGCTGGCCACCAAGCTCGGGTTGGACCAACCCGCCAGCCTGCGCTACTGGCAATGGGTCAGCGGTCTGGTGGTGGGCAACATGGGCGACAGCTACGCCTACAGCTCGCCTGTGCTGGATCTGGTGCTGGAGCGCCTGGCACTTACGGTGCCATTGGCGCTGATGGCCATGGTGATCACCACCGTGCTGGCGCTGGCCGCCGGGGTGTATGCGGCTGCGCGCCACAACAAACTCGGCGACGTGGGCGTGATGGGCCTGGCGCAGATCGGCATTGCGATCCCCAACTTCTGGTTCGCCATCCTGCTGATCCTGCTGTTCTCGGTGAAGCTGCAGTGGTTCTCGGCCGGAGGGTTTCCGGGCTGGACGGAGGACGCAGGCGGCAGCCCGCTGGAAGCCCTGAAAGCCCTGCTGCTGCCTGCGATTTCACTGGCCGTAGTGCAGGCCGCGATCCTGGCGCGCATCACCCGCTCGGCAGTGCTCGAAGTGCTGCGCGAAGATTTTGTGCGCACCGCGCGCGCCAAGGGGCTGTCGCAGCGCGCGGCGCTGTGGGGCCATGTGCTGCGCAACGCCATGATTCCGGTGGTCACCGTGATGGGATTGCAGTTTGCGTCGCTGCTGGCAGGCACCATCGTGGTCGAAAACGTCTTCTACTTGCCCGGTCTGGGCCGGTTGATCTTCCAGTCGATTTCCAACCGTGACCTGATCGTGGTGCGCAATTGCGTGATGCTGCTTGCTGCCATGGTCATCATCGTGAACTTCGTGGTGGATGTGCTGTACGCCGTGATCGACCCCCGTGTGAAGGCATCCGACATCTGATTCCCCCATGAGCGCCGCTATTTCATCCCCTTCCCCCGCAACCACCTCGGCCCCGAGCTGGTTGCACCGTGCGCTGCGCCACCGCAGCTTCGTCATTGGCGCCGTGCTGTCGCTGCTGCTCGTGGTTGTGGCTGCACTGTCATTGGTCTGGACGCCCTGGTCTCCCTACGAAATGGACCTCGCCAACAAACTGGCTGGCCCCTCCGGCAAACACTGGCTGGGCACAGATGCCTTCGGGCGCGATGTGGCATCGCTGCTGATGGTGGGCGCCCGCAACTCCATCCTGGTGGGCGTGATTGCGGTGGGCATCGGCCTGACCATCGGCACCGCGCTGGGCTTGCTGGCGGCGGCCAAGCGCGGTTGGGTGGAAGAAATCATCATGCGCCTGGCGGACTTCACGTTTGCCTTCCCCGCGCTGCTGCTGGCCATCATGATGACGGCTGTGTTTGGCGCAGGCATCGTCAATTCGATCATCGCCATCGGCATCTTCTACATCCCGACGTTTGCGCGTGTCACCCGCGCCTCCGCCAACGCCGTGTGGGCGCGTGAGTACATCCTGGCCGCGCGGGCTTGTGGCAAAGGCACATGGCGCATCACCCTGGAACACGTGCTGCCCAACATCCTGTCGGTGCTGATCGTGCAGACCACCATCCAGTTCGCACTGGCCATTTTGGCCGAGGCCGCCCTGTCGTACCTAGGCCTGGGCACCCAGCCGCCCCAGCCCTCATGGGGCCGCATGCTCAGCGAAGCGCAAACCCTGATGTTCCAGGCACCGTTGCTTGCCGTGTGGCCCGGTGTGGCGATTGCACTGGCCGTGCTTGGTCTGAACCTGCTGGGCGATGGCTTGCGCGACCTGCTCGACCCCCGTCTTTCGAGGAAACGATGACCCCCCCTGCGTCGCTTCGCGCCTTCCCCCCCTCTCTCGCATTGCTGCGCAATGCGGGAGGGGGACGCCCCCAGTGCGGCGGGGCGGCCCTTGCACGGGGGCGCTGGCTTGGGCCGCGCCAGTTTCACAGACCCGTTTTGCCGAGATGAAATTACTGCGAACGATGACGATCTTCTGCCATGCCTTTGCTTGAAGTCTCCAACCTCCGCATCCGCCTGCAGACGCACCGGGGCCCGGCCGATGCCGTGCGCGGCGTGAGCTTTTCGCTGGAACGCGGCGAAACCCTGGGCCTGATCGGCGAATCCGGTTGCGGCAAATCCATCACCGCCATGTCGCTCATGGGCCTGCTGCCCGAGAGCGCGCAGGTCACCGGCAGTATCCGCTTCGATGGCGAAGAGCTGGTGGGCCGCACCGATGCGCAGATGTGCAAGATGCGCGGCAACCGCATCGGCATGGTGTTCCAGGAGCCCATGACGGCGCTCAACCCCGTTCACACCATTGGTCGCCAGGTGGCCGAGCCGCTGAGACTGCACCGCGGCATGGACGCGGCCAGCGCACGCAAGGAAGCCATTGCACTGCTGGACCGCGTGGGCATTCCCAACGCGGCACAACGCATCGATGCCTACCCGCACCAGTTTTCCGGCGGGCAGCGCCAGCGCATCACCATCGCCATGGCGCTGGCCTGCAGCCCCGACCTGCTGATCGCCGACGAGCCCACTACGGCGCTCGACGTGACCATTCAGCAGCAGATCCTGGACCTCATCAGCGACCTGGTGGCCGAGCGCAACATGGCCATGATCCTGATTTCGCACGACCTGGGCGTCATCTCGCAGAACGTGGACCGCATGATGGTGATGTACGGCGGCACCGTGGTCGAAAGCGGGTCCACCGCCTCGGTCTTCTCTGCCATGGCACACCCTTACACCCGGGGCCTGTTTGCCGCACGCCCACACCTGGGCGCTGTGCATGCACCTGGCCAGCGGCCCCGGCTCTCCACGATTCCGGGCACAGTGCCTGAGCTGGTGGACCTGCCGGCAGGCTGCCCCTTTGCCGGCCGCTGCAGCTACACCATCGACGCGTGCCACCACGAGCCACCGCCCATCACGCTGGTGGCCACCGATGCCGATGGCGACCACGCAGTGCGCTGCCTGCGCCCTGAAGCCATTGCCGACGCGCGCGGCGCATTGCAAGCTGTGGAGGTGGCAGCATGAGCTCCGCCACCATCAATACCGCCAACACCACCGCCTCGGCCAAGGCGCTGCTGCAGGTCAAAGACCTGGTGCGTGAATACACGCTGCCGCGTGAGCACCTCTTTCGCCCACCGGGCACTGTGCAGGCACTCAACGGCGTCAGCTTTTCCATTGCCGCTGGGCGCAGCCTGGGCGTGGTGGGCGAATCGGGCTCGGGCAAGTCCACCTTGGCGCGGCTGGTGATGGCGCTGGATGCGCCCACCGCAGGCACGGTAGAGCTGCTCGGCCGCAATCTGCACCAGCTGCCAGCAGAAGATCTGCGCCAGGCACGGCGCGACTTTCAGATGGTGTTTCAGGACCCATACGGATCGCTCGATCCGCGCCAGACGGTCGAGCGCATCATCACCGAGCCCTTGCAGGCTCAGGGCCGGACCACGCGCTCCGAACAACACGAGCAGGCTGGCCAGGTGCTGGCCCAGGTGGGCCTGCGCACCAACGACCTGGGCAAATACCCGCACGAGTTTTCTGGCGGCCAGCGCCAGCGCATCGCCATCGCACGCGCGCTCATCACACGCCCGCGCCTGATCGTGGCCGACGAACCTGTGAGTGCGCTTGATGTGTCTGTGCAGGCCCAGGTGCTCAATCTGATGCAGGACTTGCAGCAGCAGTTCGGCATCACCTACATGCTGATCAGCCACGACTTGGCGGTGGTGAACCACCTCTGCGATGAGGTGGTGGTGCTGTACCAGGGCCGCATCGTGGAGCGCGGCTCGCCGGCGGAGCTGTTTCGCAACGCACAGCACCCCTACACGCAATCGCTGGTCAACGCCGTGCCGCAGGTGCAGCCGGGGCGTGCCCGTGAGCGCCGCGCTGCGGCGGCAGCCGCTGCTGCAGCAAAAATCGCATAACCAAACACGGTTGCGATGGTGTAAAAAGCTTTTTTGCGCCTCGGTAACAAATTGCACCGGGGGTTTTTCTGGTTGTTGTCTGGTTTTTTGTCTGGAGAGTCCGAACATGCTGAACCGCCGTACCGTCCTTGCCACTGGCGCGATCGCCGCCGTGCCCTTGTCCACCCCGCTCAGCGCCCTGGCGCAGAGCCGCAAAGATGCGGTGACGCTGGCGATGACGCTGGAACCCCCAGGCCTGGACCCCACCGCCGGTGCCGCCTCGGCCATCGCCGAGATCGTTCAGTACAACATCTTCGAGACGCTCACCAAGATCAATGCCGATGGCAGCGTGTCGCCCCTGCTGGCTGAAAGCTGGGAGGTCTCACCCGACCTCAAGACCTACACCTTCAAGCTGCGCCGCGGCGTGAAGTTCCAGAACGGCGAGCCGTTCACCGCCGCCGCCGTGAAGTTCTCGTTCGACCGCGCTGGCGGCGAAAAGAGCACCAACAAGGACAAGCGCACCTTCGCAGGCATCACCACCCAGGTGGTGGACGACCACACCGTGGTGCTGCTCAACAAGGAAATCGACCCCGACCTGCTGTTCGTGCTGGGCCAGGCCACCTCCATCATCGTGGAGCCCAAGAGCGCAGACACCAACGCCAACAAGCCCGTGGGCACCGGCCCCTACCAGCTGCAAGCCTGGAACAAGGGCTCCTCCGTGGTGCTGACTGCCTGGGACGGCTACCGCGACGCCAAGGCCATCAAGATCAAGCGCGCCACCTTCCGCTTCATCTCGGACCCCGCCGCGCAAGTGGCCGCCCTGCTGGCTGGCGATGTGGACGCGTTCCCCCGCGTCACGCCCCGCAGCGTGACCCAGTTCAAGGCCAACCCCCGCTTCCAGGTGATCGTGGCCGGTTCGCGCGCCAAGACCATCCTGGCCATCAACAATGCCAAGAAGCCGCTGGACGACGTACGCGTGCGCCGCGCCATCGCTGCAGCCGTGGACCGCAAGGCCGTGATCGAAGGCGCAGGCGACGGCTATGGCGCGCCCATCGGCAGCCACTACGTGCCCAGCGCCTTCGGTTATGTGGACACCACGGGCGTAAACCCCTACGACCCCGAGAAGGCCAAGCGCCTGTTGGCCGAAGCCGGTGTGAAGACACCGCTGGAGCTGACCATGACGCTGCCCCCTACGCCGTATGCCCGCCAGGGTGGCGAAGTGATCGCAGCCCAACTGGCCAAAGTGGGCATCATCGCAAAGATCCAGAACGTGGAGTGGGCGCAGTGGCTCAGCGGCACCTACGGCAGCAAGAACTACGACCTGACAGTGATCAGCCACGTGGAGCCGTTCGACCTGGGCAACTTTGCCAAGCCCGACTACTACTGGGGCTACAACTCGCCCAAGTTCAACGAGATCTTCAACCAGATCAAGAACTCTGCCCGCCCCGCAGACCGCACCCGCCTGCTGGGCGATGCCCAGCGTCTGTTGGCAGAGGACTCGGTGCACGCGTTCCTGTATTCCAACCAGTGGATCACGGTGGCCAACAAGAACCTCAAGGGCCTTTGGAAAGACATGCCGGTGTTCGTGAACGACCTGTCGGCTCTGTCCTGGAGTTGAGATCGGACACCCCTGAGTCGCTTCGCGCCTTCCCGCCGCTCTCGCATGGCAGCGCCATGCGGGCGGGGGACGCAGCCATCGCTGCGGGGCGGCCCTTGCTCGGCTGCCCGCGCCGGGGCCGCGCCGGTTTCAGGGTCTGCAGGTGGCGCACGGCGCCGTGGATCACTAAACCTGCAGGCGCAGGTTGCTCACAAAATAATAGCTGCTAGCGCTTTCTGCATAAGCGCTAGCAGCCTTTTTTACTTATAAATCTCTTTGCCATGACTGCCTTGCACGACCTCCCCGCCCACGAACTGCTGGCTGCCTACCGCCAGCGCACGCTGTCTCCCGTGGAGGTCACGCAGGCCGTGCTGGCGCACATCGAGCGGTGGGAGCCCCACATTCAGGCCACCTACCTGCTGCGGCCCGAAGCGGCGCTGGAGCAAGCCCGGGCGTCGGAAGCTCGGTGGCTGCGCGGCGAGCCACAAGGGCTGCTGGACGGGGTGCCCAGCACCATCAAGGAAAACATCTCCACCCAAGGCGATCCCACGCCTTTGGGCACTGCAGCCGTCGAGCTCGTGCCCGCAGCGGCCGATGCACCACCCGCCGCCCGCATGCGCGAGGCGAACGCCGTCATCGTCGCCAAGACGACCATGCCCGACTACGGCATGTTGTCGTCCGGCCTGTCCACCTTCCACCCGCTGTCGCGCAACCCGTGGGACGTGAGCAAAGGCCCGGGCGGCTCCAGCGCCGGGGGTGGCGCAGCGGCCGCTGCGGGCTACGGCCCGCTGCACATCGGCACCGACATCGGCGGCTCGCTGCGCCTTCCCGCGAGCTGGTGCGGAATTTTCAGCTTGAAGCCCAGCCTGGGGCGCATCCCGATCGACCCGCCCTACACCGGCCGGGCTGCAGGCCCCATGACCCGCACGGTGGCCGACGCCGCGCTGATGATGCAGGTCCTGAGCCAGCCCGACGCACGCGACAGCATGAGCCTGCCAGCGCAGGACATCGCTTGGGACCAGTTCGATAAGGGTGCGGAGCGCCTGCGCGGCCTGCGGATCGGGCTGATGCTGGATGCGGGCTGCGGGCTGCGGGTGGACCCGGAAGTGAAGGCAGCTGTAGAGCGTGCAGCGCGGCAGATGGAGGCTGCAGGCGCCACCATCGTGCCCATGCAGCCGTTCATGACCCAGGCCATGCTCGACGGTATGGACCATTTCTGGCGCATGCGCTCGCACATCGACCTGCAGGCCCTGCCTGCCGCGCGGCGCGACAAGGTACTGCCCTACATCCGCACCTGGGCCGACAGCGCCGCCGGCATGAGCGGCACCGAGGTCTTCAACGCCAGCCAGCAGTTCCACCTCACGCGCGTGGCAGCGGTCAAGGCGTGCAGCGGGTTTGACTACGTGATCTCGC
This sequence comes from Acidovorax sp., assembly GCA_039593925.1. Taxonomy (GTDB): domain Bacteria; phylum Pseudomonadota; class Gammaproteobacteria; order Burkholderiales; family Burkholderiaceae_C; genus Acidovorax. The sequence goes on along the minus strand of JBCNOJ010000036.1, from coordinate 8,076 downwards.
CCGTGGCGCCCAACGTCGCCTTCCAGGCAGAGCTGCCCTCACCCACCAACGACCCGCTGCGCCCGCTGGAGCACATCGGTTTCACCGTGCCGTTCAACATGTCCGAGCAGCCTGCCGCATCGGTGAACTGCGGCTACACGGCCAGCGGCCTGCCCATTGGCCTGCAGATTGCCGGCGCCCGCTTTGACGACCTGGGCGTGCTGCAGGTGGCGCGTGCTTTCGAGTTGATCCGCGACCCCCAGAAGCCCTGGCCGCAGCCAACCGCGGGCTGAGCGGGCGTTGTTGGTAACCTCGGGGCTTTTGGCGCGCCAGGCCCGAGGTCAGCCACTCTGGTCCGGGGCCGCGTGACCTTAGGGCGCCGAGCACCACCCATTTCCTCCCGACACACCGCATGGACATCTTCATCATGGCGATTCTCATCGCCACCGGCACCTACATGCTCAACGCCAAGGAGCAGCGAAAGCGCATCGCGCTCCTTGGCCGCCATCTGGCCAACTACCAGATCGAAAAGCTCATGGAAGCCCTCACCGACGGCTATTTGCGTGCCCTGGGTGAAAGCACGGACGAACGCCGCAGCCAGATCTGGAGCCTGCTCAGCACCACCGAGACACAGCTTGCAGAGCAGTTCAGCCGCTTTGCTGCGGAGTTTGCCAAAGAACCCCAGGCCACCACACGCGTCAGCCGCATGGCCATGGCCATTCCCTTTGCCGACTCCATCCTACCCAGCGCCACTTTCGACATGCGCAAAGCCTTGGCCATCCACGCGCGCGGCATTGCGCACGTGGTGCAAAACACCGGCCACCTTTCGCCCAAAGACCGGGCCTACATGATGACGGCCGAGTTGTTTCTCATGCAGCACACCTGCCACTGGTTCTGCAAGTCCAAGACCATTGCCTCGGCGCGCATGCTGGCGCGCCACCAGACGCCACACGAGCAACTGGTGGCCTCGGTGTCCGCCGAAACCCGCAACGCATACCTGGCCCTGATCAAGGGCGGATAGCGCCGCGCACCCCACACTGCTGCCACACCATGCCTGCGCTACAGACCGACTGCCTCGACAACATCGTCACGCTGCACGACCCAGCCAGCCTGGCACCGCTGAACGACTTCGTGCAGGGCTTCATCGCCTGCGAAGCCCGCGCGGTGAATGTGCTGCAGGCTGCGGCAGACAGCAGCGCCATAGTGCAGGCGTGCTGCGCCGCCCTGCACATGTTTGCCGAATCGGCCGATGCGGCAACCAACTCCCGGCCTTTCATCCAGCAAGCCCTTGCCAGCGCCCCCCAGGCCAGCCAACGCGAGCAGCGTTTTGTGGCCGCCGTGGCGGCCTGGGTGGATGGCGACCTGCCCCGAGCCATTGCGCTGCATGAGGAGCAAGCCCGCCTGCACCCGCGCGACCTCGCATCGCTCAAGCTCGGCCAATACCACCTGTTCAACCGGGGCGATTCCCCCGGCATGCTGCGCTTGGCGCTGCAGGCCCTGCCTGCAGCAAGCGACGTGCCGTATCTGCACGGCATGGCCGCCTTTGGCTACGAGCAATGCCACTTGCTCACCCATGCCGAAGCCAGCGCACGCCACGCTGTTGGCCTGTGCCGCAAGGAGCCCTGGGCCCACCATGCGCTGGCCCATGTGATGCTGACCCAGGGGCGCATTGAAGAAGGCACCGCCTTCATGGCCGATGTGAGCGACACCTGGACGGGCCTGAACTCCTTCATGGTCACGCACAACTGGTGGCACCAGGCGCTGTTTTTGCTGGAACAAGACCGGCACAGCGCGGTGCTGGCGCTCTACGACCAGCAGGTGTGGGGCGTGGTCAAGGAATACACACAAGACCAGATCAACGCCATCTCTCTGCTGGCGCGACTGGAATTGGCCGGTGTCGACGTGGGCAGTGCGCGCTGGGCCGATGTCGCCACCTACCTGGAAACCCAGCGGCTGGCCGACCATGTGCTGCCGTTTCTGGATCTGCAGTACCTCTATGGTCTGGCCCGCGCGGGCTACGCAGAGGCTGCGCGCACCCTGCTCGGCAACATCCGCCAGCACGCAGCGGCCCGCACCGAGGTGCACGAGCGCACGGTGTGGCAGCAGGTGTGTTTGCCTGCCGCCGAAGGCCTGCTGGCCCATGCCGAGGGTGATTGGGCCAACGCGGTGCGCCACCTGGGCCAGGCGCTGCCACGCCTTCTGGAGATTGGCGGCAGCCACGCGCAGCGCGACCTGTTCCACCAGGTGTGGCTGGACGCCCTGCAGCGCCAGGGGCAGTGGGCCACGGTGCAGAACCTGCTGCAGCCGCTGGCCAATGCACAGCCTGAGTCACTGCGGCTGGCACGGCAACTGCGCACGGTGTACGACGCCCTAGGGTTGCCAATAGAGGCCGCGGCGTAGCCGCATCCAACCGTGGCGCTTGCCCATGTCCACGGTGTGTAACAACCCGTGAAGCCCCCCCGGATTCGCTAGAATCCCTCCCCAGCGCACTACAACGAGGCGCACCCGCATCCGATGGATTTCGCCCGTGGCCTTCAGTGACGCTGCACACCCGCTCCCGACAGCTTCCGCAGACCCTCTGCACGCTCTGCGACAGGCCACCCAGGCCACCCACTCCCTGCTGGACTCGCGCTTGGCCATCGGCCAGCCCACGGCGTCTTTGACAGACTATGCCGCCCATGCCCGCGGGCTTGCGGCTTGGCTGCAGGCGCTTGCTCCTGCTTTAGGCACGCTGCAGGCACAGGTGCCGCAGTTCGACTTCACCCCCGCACACCGGCTGGCCGCCCTGCAACAGGATCTGCAGGACCTCGCCACACTGGCCCCGCAAACGCCGCCTTCGCAGCCCTGGGCATGGCCCGCGCCCAGCGCGTCCATGCAACAACGTGCCGACGCCGTGCTGCAGAAGGCGCAGCGCATGGGCAACCCCAGCGCTGCAATCTGGGGCATCGCCTACGTGGTGGAAGGATCGCAATTGGGCGGCTTGGTGCTGCACAAACGCCTTGTGGGCCCGCTGGCCCCACACCCGCTGCGCTACCTGCGTGGCAGCGCAGAAGCCACTGCCAGCCGCTGGAAATCTTTTATCGGGTTGCTGCGCGACAACGTGGCAACTCCAGACGCCATGGAGGCCGCTTGCGATGGCGCCATGGCCGCCTTCGATGGCTTGATCGACGAATTCAGACACACCGAAGGAATGCTCCGATGAGCCCCGCCAACGGCCACACGCCGCCGCCCGCCACCCTGGAGAACTGCGACCGGGAGCCGATTCACATCCCGGGCGCCATCCAGTCGCACGGTGCGCTGGTGGCCATGGATGCCGCAGGCACGGTATGCCATGTCAGCAGCAACTTCGCTACCTTGCTGGGCGATGCCGTCCCGCTGTCGCACGACGTGCGCACCAGCCCACTGCTTGCCAAACATGCGAATCTGCGTGAATTGGTGAACGAGGGTTTGACCGCCCTGGCTGGGCAAGGCGAACTGCCCATGCCTGCCGAGTGGTCTGCCAACGGCCACGCGTTTGAAGTGGTGATGCACCTGTCGCACGGCCTGCTGCTGGTGGAGTTCGAGCTGCGCCACGCCTCTGAGGACGAGTTGGCCAGCTTTGCCGTGCGCGCCCACCGCGCCATGGAAAAGCTGCGCCGCCCGCGCGCCAACATCAACGAACTGCTGCAGATGGCCACGCAAGAGTTGCGTGCCCTGACCGGGTTTGACCGCGTGATGGCCTACCGATTCCGCCACGACAACAGTGGCGAAGTGGTGGGCGAGGCGCACGCGGATTTTCTCGACGCGTACCTGGGGCGCCGCTACCCGGCCAGCGACATTCCGGCGCAGGCACGCGCTCTGTACGTGGCCAACACCCTCCGGCTCATTGCCGATGTGCAGGCGCCGACGGTGCCCTTGGCGCAGGACGGCACGCGACCGCCTCTGGACCTGAGCGGCAGCATTTTGCGCAGCGTGTCGCCCATCCACATCGAATACCTCAGCAACATGGGTGTGGGCGCTTCGATGAGCGTCTCCATCGTCATCAACAATTCGCTCTGGGGGCTGATCGCCTGCCACCACATGGCGCCACGGCAGGTGCCCTACAGCGTGCGCATGGCCTGTGATGTCATCGCACAGATTCTGGGAGCCAGCATCCAGGCAGCGCTCTCGCGCAAGCTGGCCGACCGGCAGTTGCAGGTGGCAAGCTTGCGCACGCGCATCATGGAAAACGTGTTGCATGCCGACGATGAGTTCGCTGCCCTGTGCAACCATGCCAAGGCACTGGCAGCCTCCCTGCAAGCCCATGCCGTGGTGGTCAGCGAGCACAGCAAGCTGTGCGTGGAGGGCGACCTGACCGAAACTGCGGCCCGCACGCTGCTGACTTGGCTGCATGCCAAGCAGACGGGCGAATCCATGTTTGCCACACACACACTGCACGACGAAGCCCCCGAACTGGCCGCCGACCTCATGCCCTGGTGCGGCGTGCTGGCCCTGCCACTGGACCAGAACCGCGGTGGTTGGCTGGTGTTTCTGCGCAAGGAGCAGTTGGAAACCATTCACTGGGGTGGCAAGCCCGAAAAAGAGATCCGCCACGGCCCGCTGGGGCCCAGACTCACGCCGCGCGGCTCCTTTGAGCTGTGGAAGGAAACCGTGCGCTTCACCGCTGAACACTGGAGCACGGAAGACCTGGACTGCGCCCAGCAGCTCTTCGATGAACTGCGCCGCGCTCAAAACGCACGGTTTGCCGAACTCAACACTGCCCGCAACCAGCTCATGGCCATGCTGGGCCATGACCTGCGCGACCCCCTGCACTCCATCAGCATGGCGGCGCGCCTGCTCGAAAAAAACTCCGGCAATGGTGACGCAGACGGCAACAGCCAGGCCGGCCGGCTGGGCCAGCGCATCCAGTCCTCCAGCGGCCGCATGCAGCGCCTGGTCAGCCAGGTGATGGACATGTCGCGCCTGCAAAGCCGCCTGGGCCTGGACCTGCACCCGCGCGACGTCGATCTGGTGCAGCTGCTCAACGACCTCATGGACGAGGCGCGCACCGCACACCCGCAAACCCAGCTGGTGGGCCATCTGCCAGCAACCGACGCTGCGCGGGTGGACCCGGACCGCATGGCACAGGTCATCTCCAACCTCATCAGCAATGCACGGCACCATGGCGAAGCGGGCCACCCCATCGAGGTCTATCTTGACGGCGATGCCGATGATGTCTGGATCGAGGTGCGCAACGTGGCTGCCCCTATTGCGGCAGACGTTGCCGACAATATGTTCGCGCCGTTCAAGGCTTCCTCCATGGGCAACACGCGCAACCGCTCCGGCCTGGGCCTGGGCCTGTACATCGCCAGCGAGATCATCAAAGGCCATGGCGGCGCCATCCGCTACACCTACCAGGCGCCGCATGTGGTTTTTCAGGTGCGGCTGAAGCGCAACGGCGCACCCGGGTCGCCCGAGGGGTCTCAGGCACCGTCGACCGAAGCGGGCGGATGACGGAACGCCACGCCCCAGATTTCACTAGCAAGCCTCTGCCTATTTCTCGCCATGCCATTGCAAATCCTCGTCGTCGACGACAACCTCGAAGCCACCGAACTGCTGCAGGAATTGCTGACCATGGAAGGCCATGGCGTGCGCACCGCCAGCACCGGTGCCGAAGCGCTTGCCATGATCGGCCAGCAGCCGGCGCAGGTTTTGATGCTGGACCACAACCTGCCCGACATGACCGGTGCCGAGCTGCTGCCGCAACTGCAGGCACTGCAGGCACGCCACGGCGCCCCCCGGGCCATTGCTGTGGCAGTCACCGGCATGGTGTCGAACGCGCAGAGTTCTGTCGGCAGCCAGTGGCCCGACTTTGACCACGTGTTGGGGAAACCCATCGACTTTGCTGCACTGGACGCACTGATCGCACGCTGGAGCACGCCCTCCTGAACGGGCCAAGCATCCACCCATACGCCGCCCTCACCCAGCCCCAGCCCCAGCCGCACACCCCATGGAATCGCACCACTCCCCTTATCTGACACACGCCGGCCTGCAACACGCCGTGTTGCTGCGCGCCATGCCCGTGCTGCGCCACGACCTGAGCAGCCCCTTGTCGGTGATGCGCATGGGCACCACGCTGCTCAAACGCCACCTGCAGCGCGCCGACCTGAATCCGGCCGATGCCGTGGCCCGCGTCGAGCAGCTGGAGCAGCAACTGACCGAGCTGTCTGCCCAGATCCGCCGCCTGCGCCAGTGGGACCCGCAAGTGCGCGAACGCCAGCCCCTCAAAGCCATCGCCCTGGAGGCCGCCGCCCTGGCCCGCCCCATGCTGATGGTGCAAGGCATTGACGTGGAGCCTGTGCAAGAAGACGCCGCCGATTGGCTCGACGCCAACCAGGCATCACACACGCTGCTATACGCCGTTCTGGCCGCCATCTACCACCTGGCCGAAACCGGCGATGCACCCCCGGCAAGCATTGTGGTGGAGCCCCTGGGCACCACGGGCATGCAGGTCAGCGCGCACGGGGATTGCGCGGCGCCCGACGCCCTGCAGATCGCCCCGCCGCCGCTGGAGGGCCTCACGCTGGACGCCGCAGCCGTGGCGCAGCTGGCCCGCAGCGCGCAGTTTGATGCGGTGGTTTCCGGTCGCACTGTGGGGTTGAAGCCGCTGTAGCTCGGCAAGTCAACCGCGCGCCGCAAAGGAGACGAGCCGTGTGTTGGTCGTCGCATGGCCGATTCATTCCGTGCAGTTCAGAGCATTTCTGCGGCTCGGCACAAAAATATAAGTAATTTTTGGCCTCTAGCGCTTATCCAGAAAGCGCTAGCAGCTATTCAATCAATAGCATACTCTTCGCAGCGCCAGCCCTGCGCCACCCTGTATCCATCACGGTTGCGCACCATCTCCTCTGGCCCATCCTCAACGACCGCTTGGTGAAAGCGCGTGCGGAAATAGCTGGAAATCGCAGCGGAACGGCTGACCAACGCCCTACCGCACCACCAGCTTCTTCTGGTCGTACACCGGCTGCGCGGGCAAATCGGCCAGATGCCGCACATCCGCCCACTCCAGCACTTCCACCGTGTCCCCGTCCACGCGCACGCGGTTCAAGCCGGCGTTGGGGATGTCGCTCTGGCGGGGGCCATCGAGGCCCGTTCCGCGCGCGGTGCGCCAGACCATGTCGAGCACGCCGCCGTGGGTGACCACCATCACTTTTTTACCCTGGTGTTGCTGCGCGATGCGGCGCACGGCGTCCATCACGCGGGCGTGGAACTGGCGTGTGGTTTCGCCGCCGGGCATGGCGTAGTCGGCCTCAAAGCGCAGCCAGCCCTCCCAGGCATCGGCGTGGTCGGTCTTGATGTCGTCCACGCGCAGGCCGTCCACCAGGCCAAAGCTCTGCTCGCGCAGGCTGGGGTCGGTAAGGGTGTCGATGGAGAGGTCGGGAAAGTACACCTGCAGGCTGGGCGTGGCGGTTTCACGGGTGCGGATGAGGTCGCTGCAGATAAGGTGGTCCACCACGGGGCGCTCGGCGGCCAGGCGCTCGGCCAGGCGGCGGGCTTGCGCGTGGCCGGTGGCGTTCAGGGGCACGTCGACATGGCCCTGAAAACGCAATTCGCGGTTCCAGTCGGTTTCTCCGTGGCGGATCAGGATGAGTTCAGTCATGCGGGATGGTTGTGGATCTTTTGGGTTTGGCCTGCATTATCGAATGCATACACATTATTGCAAGCAAAAACAGGGCCCAGCGCTTGCCTATCAAGCGCTGATAGCTATCATTTTTATAACAACAGCCTTTTGCCTCTGGCCGGTGACAGCGCTCTGGCGCGGTCACATCAGCGCATGGGGATGATGAGCACCTTGCGCCGGGGTTGGCAGCCGGGGCCGTCGTAGGCATCGCTGTCGCGCTTCCAGGCCGCGCCGGGCGAGGTCTGCGCGCACACACGGGCGCCGTCCAGGGTGCTGCGCCAGTAGTACCACGGTGCAGGGCCCGCATGCGCACCAGCTGCCACCCACACCAGGGCGCATGCCGCAGCCGCAACGGCAACGCAGGCCTTGGCAGCAGCGGGCAAAGGGACATGGAACGCGCGGCGCATGCCCCAATGCTACGCAGCGGGTGGCTGAGCGATCGCCGGAAAAGCCGTGGAATC
>JBCNOJ010000359.1:0-5433 GCA_039593925.1 Acidovorax sp. | reverse complement strand
ATCCGGCCAGGCTGATTTCTGCAGCGGCGGAGGCGGAGGGCGCTGCGGTGGTGCCAGCAGGTGCGGCCGGGGCCGTGCCGCCTGCTTTGGCAGGTGCGGCTGGCACGGGCGATGCCGCCTGCGGCAGCGTTTTGGCGCCATGCACCTGGGGCATGTGTTCAATGACGCTGAAGTCGCCTGTCTTGCCCGCCTGCGCCACCATGCGGTCATACAGGCCCATCATGGCGGCGGTGTCGGTGCCCGTCAGGCTGGTGGCGGGCTTGGCCAGGTACACGGCCACTTCGGGTGGCAGGGCCGCGTTGACGGCGCTGAAACCGTGGGCGGCACCACCGGCGGTGTCGGCCGTGCCCGCTGCCTTGCCGCCTGCGCGGGCGGCATCATCGGCCAGCGTGGCGGCCGACTTGCTGGCAACACCCGCTGCAGTGGCGGCTTCGCCGGCTGCCCCTGCGGCTCCGGCTGCCCCCGCTGCGCCAGCGGTCTTGCCGGCTGCACTGCCTGCCGCCTTGCCCGCACCGCTGGCAGCCTTGCCGAGCAGGCCCCAGAACGCGTGCGCGGGCAGTGGCAGCGATGCACAACCCAGCGCCGCCAGCGCCAGTACGGCCGCTGCAGTGAGGCGATGAATAGGCGGAGCGAGGGCGGGGCAGGCCATGGCGTTCAGCGGGTGGGATGCGCGGCGTGAGATGGGAGCGTGGGATATGGGAGCGTGGGATATGGGCGGTGAAGAACCTTGCACATCACATGCGCCCGAGCGCCTGCACCTTCCACGCCAGCCAGAACTTGCGCAGCGGCGTGAGCTTGATGCGCTGGTGCAGCACCTGAAAGTTGTCGCGCTCAATCTCGCGCAGCAGCGTGCGATAGATGCTGGCCATCATCAGCCCAGGCTTTTGCGCGCGGCGGTCGGCGTCGGGCAGCAGTGCCAGGGCCTCGTCGTAAAGGCGGTGCGCGCGCTCAGCCTGAAAGCGCATCAGCGCTGTGAAGCGGTCGGAATACGTGCGCTTCAAGATCTCGTGCGCCTTCACGTCAAACTGCTGCAGCTCGCTCACGGGCAGGTAGATGCGGCCCATCATCGCGTCTTCACCCACGTCGCGGATGATGTTGGTGAGCTGGAACGCCAGGCCCAGCGTGTGCGCGTACTGCGTGGTGCGCTCATCGGTCTGGCCGAAGATGCGCGCAGTGACCTCGCCCACAATGCCCGCCACCAGGTGGCAGTAGCCTTTGAGCCCCGCGAAGTCGAGGTAGCGGGTCTGCTCCAGGTCCATCTGGCAGCCGTCGATGACGGCCTGCAGGTGGCGCTGCTCGATGCCGTAGTCGGTGGTGTGGGGCATCAGCGCCTGCATCACCGGGTGGGTGGGTTGGCCCGCGTAGGCCATGGCCACCTCGGCCTGCCACCAGGCCAGCTTGGTGCGGGCCACGCCCGGGTCACTGACTTCGTCCACCACGTCGTCCACCTCGCGGCAGAACGCATAAAACGCGGTGATGGCCGCGCGGCGCGGAGCAGGCAGGAAAAGAAAGGCGTAGTAAAAGCTGCTGCCTGAGGCCACGGCCTTTTGTTGTACGTACTGCTGGGGGGTCATGGGGCGAGATTGTCCCATGGCGCACCGTGGCGGGTTGGGTGCAAGGATTTGAAGCATTTTTGGCCTCTAGCGCTTGTGGTTAAAGCGCTGATAGCTATCATTTTTGTACCTCTGAGAGAGCTGCCCGCTGGCTGCCTAGCTCCCGCCTGCTGCATCTCTCATGCATTTGGGGCGAAGGTGTTTGGCGCTGCCGCACCGAAGCCCATTAGCGGCCCACGGACGGCCCCAGGAGGCGCACAGGAGGCTTACAGGAGGCCCACAGCGAGGGGTAATCCCCACGCTGCGTTTGCCCCATCCCCACTATGGATCAGCCTTCTCGAAACCCGGTGGCATTCATCGTGCATTCGACCAAGCATGATTCATGCACTAAGAGCCCTGCCACGCCGCTGTGCCGCACGGTGCAAAAGGCGCCGATCTGAACAACCGATCAGGCGCACGCCCTGATCGGCCCTGCCGTCCATGGTTACTCTACTTTGGCACCGCTCTCTTCGATGATCTTGCGCCACCGCGGTTGCTCGGTTTTCATGAACTCCAGGAACTGCTCTGCCGTGCCCCCCAGCAGTTCAGTGCCTTGGGGCGCGAAACGGGCCTTCACGTCCTCGTTCTGAATCGTCTTGTTGATGGCTGCTTCCAGCTTCTTCACGACGTTGGGCGGCGCACCTTTTGGCAGCACGATTCCTTGCCAGCCGCCCATCACCCAATCTTTTGACCCCAAAGCTTCATTGAACGTGGGAATGTCTGGAAACAGGGGGCTGCGTTTGCTGGAGGTAATGCCCAATGGGCGAATCCTTCCCTCGCGCAACATTGCCTGCGCTTCACTCAATGCAGAAATCATGAACTGCGCATTGCCACTGGCCAGGTCCACCATGGCAGGCGAAGCGCCTCGGTAAGGTACGTGCACGGCATTGAGCTGAAACTGCTTTGTGAATGCGGCTCCCGGCAAATGGGTCATCGTCCCCGAGCCCGTAGATGCGTAGTTCAAGGGGTTGGACTTTGCGTACTGGATGAAATCCTTCAAGGACTTTGGCGGCAACTGCGCGTTGACAACAAGTACAAGGGGATTGGTTGCCGTGAGCGCGACGGGGGTGAAGTCAGTGATCGGATCGAACTTCACATTGGGGTAGAGCAACGGTCCCAGAACGATCGATGAGGTGGCATAAAGAATGGTGTATCCATCGGGCGCCGTGCGAAGGAGTTCTGCTGCAGCGATATTGCCCCCGGCACCTGCACGGTTGTCTACCACGACACCTTGGCCCAGCTCCTTGGACATGCTTTCCGCAAATATCCGCGCTGCAATGTCAGACGACCCTCCTGGCGGAAACCCGACGATCATTCGAATCGGCTTGGTGGGGTAGCTTTGTGCTGCGGCAGTGCCTACGCCAGCGAGCAGGGACGTTGAGGCGATCGCAATCGCCATGCAGAACTTTCTTCGCATGTCATCTCCTTTTGGTAATCGGGTTTTGTCGAGAAATCAGGCCGATGCGGCCTTGTCTTGCATCTGTTGGACGGCGCGTGCGCGCTCCAGGATCTTTCGAGCGCCGTCTACAAAGGGTTGATCAACGATGCGGCCATCCAGCATGTAAAGGCCGTCGCCGTCCGCAAACCGCTGCGCCGCCGTTGACACGATGCGTTCGGCGGCCATGACCTGCTCAGGCGTGGGCTGAAACACCTCGTTGGCGATAGCCACCTGCGCCGCGTTAAAACAACTCTTGCCGGCAAACCCCAGCCGGTGAGCTCTGATGCATTCCTGCCGAAAGAACTCATCGTTGCTCACACCGGCATATACGCCGTCATAAACAGCGACCCCGACTTCTGCCGCAACCAGCTTGACGGCCATGCGGATGTGGTCGAGCGCCGGCTCAAACTCGCGGTCAATGGAGTAGGGCTCCAGCAAATCGGCATACCCAATTTGAAGTCCGGCAGTGCGGTCCGATGCGGAGGCCACTTCAAACATGTTGCGCATTCCGCGCGGGGATTCGACGTTCAGCAGCAGTTTGCAGGTGCCACGGGCAATGCCACGCTCGCCTTCCAACTGGTCGATGTGGGCCGAAATCTGACGGACGTCTTCAGCGGACTCCGGTTTTGGAATGTTGAAAAGGGTGACACCCGTTCCGACGAGGGCGCCGAGATCTCGCAATGCCAAGCCCGACTCAAGGCTGTTGACGCGTACGAGGACACGGGAAAGGGCCGCCTTGTCCAGCCCTTGGACGAGGTCCACAACCAACCGGCGGGCCAGATCCTTGTTGGCAGGGGTCACGGTGTCTTCAAGGTCAATGCTGACCATATCCGCCATGGCGGCGAGAGCACCCGGAAAAGCGTCCGGCTTGTCGCCAGGCATGAAAAGCTTGCTGCGCATGAAACATCTCCTGAAGCGCAGTATATGCGTTTCAGAAAACGTTTTCTCAAGATTTATCCTATAAGGATCAGAGTATTTGCAGGTTTTTCGCTACTTTATGGAAAACGTTTTCAGTGTTGAGGGCCGCAAAACGAGTTCCGTAGGCAAGATGAGTTGTCGAGGTGCCGCCGAAGAATCGGCGCCATCTTCGATGTACTCCAGCAGCATCTTGGCGGCCAGACTTCCCCACTCGGCCATGTTCCAGCGGATCGCGGTGATCGCAGGGGTTTTCAGCGCGGCCAATTCACTGTCGCTGCCTGCGATCAATGCGATGTCTTCACCAATCTTGCGTCCTGTGCTTTCAATCGCGCGCAGCACCCCCGGCAGCAGGCTCATGCCACCGGCGATGATGGCCGTTGGTGCATTGCGGCCAGTGAGCATTGCGGTGGCTTCGTAAAAGCAGTTGTCGCTTTCCAGGTTGCGATCGGAAATCAGATCGTTCGTCAGCGTGAGCTTGTGGGCGGAGATGGCTTCCTTGAACGCTGTGACCCGTTCGCGTCCGGGCCGCATCGTTGCAGGCAATGTGAGCAGTCCGATGCGCTTGTGCCCCAACGTTGCCAGGTGATCCACTGCTTGTCGGATGCCCCCCGCGTGGTCGATGCCAATCAGGCCGGAGCCAGCGCGCAGGTCGCGGTCAACCACGATGGTCGGTGCACCCAATTGCCGAATCGCCTTCTCCAGCGAATCCGCGTCTATGGCAGCGGGGGTCAGCAGCAGTCCGTCGATACCGCGTCCAGCAAGCATCTCGACCACTTCGCGCTGGCGATCAGCTTCCTCGTCCAAACCCGTGAGCAGCAGGTTGTAGCCCGAGGCCCGGAAGACCGCTTCGGCGCTGCGCACGAAGACGCTCATTTCTGGCATGAGCACACCACGCAACGCACAGGCGACGAGTCGAGAGGAACGCGTGCGCATCGACTGCGCAGCCTGGTTCGGGCGGTATTTGAGTTTGGCGATGGAAGCCAAAACCCGGTCACGCATGTCTGCTTGAACCGGTTGGCCGTGCAGCACGCGCGATACGGTGGAAATACTGACCACCGCATCTGCGGCGACATCTTTCATGCTCGCGTTGGAGCGTAGGGGGCTGGGCATGTGAGAAGTCTACAGATGCGGCAAGGTCTGCTTTGCAGTGGCATTGGACCTTGGGCAGGCTCATGCAAGCCCGCTGCCCGACAACGCCATCAGACACTGGGCCGACGACGTGCAATGCCCGATTCGAAGGGCGCGGCTGCCTTCAGCACTCCACCACATTCACCGCCAGCCCACCGCGCGAGGTCTCTTTGTATTTGCTCTTCATGTCGGCGCCCGTCTGCATCATGGTCTTGATGACCTTGTCGAGCGACACGACGTGCTGGCCGTCGCCGCGCAGCGCCATGCGGGCGGCGTTGATGGCCTTGATGGCGCCCATGGCGTTGCGCTCGATGCAGGGGATCTGCACCAGGCCGCCCACGGGGTCGCAGGTCATGC
>JBCNOJ010000358.1:0-5442 GCA_039593925.1 Acidovorax sp. | reverse complement strand
CGAAGCGCAGGAAATCGCCGCCAAGCACGCGATCCGCCCCCGCTCCGAGAAGGTGCTCAAGAAGTACGAAAGCACGTTCAAGCCGCTCAAGCAGTTCACCGTGGCCAAGTACTTTGGTTCGCTGACGGAAGCGCAGAAGGTGCACTTCAACGACGGCGGCCAGTTCGACAAGATCTACAGCAGCAAGTAAGCACGCCATGACCGTCGCGACCTCTGCGGCCGCGCTGGGGGCCTCTTCGGCCTCGGCGCAGGCCGGTCGGCGTGCGCCCAAGCGGGTGCTGCCTGGCTTTGGCCTTACGCTGGGCTACACGCTCTTTTACCTGAGCATCATCGTGCTGATCCCGCTGTCGGCACTGATCTTCAAGACCTTCACGCTGACCTGGGAGCAGTTCTGGGCCGCCATCAGCGCACCGCGCGTGCTGGCGTCGTACCGGCTCACGTTCGGTGCGTCGTTTCTTGCGGCACTGGTCAACTTGGTATTCGGCCTGCTCATCGCCTGGGTGCTGGTGCGCTACAAGTTTCCCGGCAAGAAGATCGTGGATGCACTGGTGGACTTGCCTTTTGCACTGCCTACCGCTGTCGCCGGCATTTCTCTCACCGCGCTGCTGGCCGGCAACGGCTGGATCGGCAGCATCCTGGAGCCCATGGGCATCCAGTTGGCCTTCAAGCCCGCGGGCATCGTGATCGCGCTGATTTTCATCGGCCTGCCGTTCGTGGTGCGCACCGTGCAGCCCGTGCTCGAAGACGCCGAAAAGGAATTGGAAGAAGCTGCGACCTGCCTGGGCGCCACGCGCTGGCAAACCTTCCGCCTCGTGATCCTGCCCTCCATCATCCCCGCGTTGCTGACCGGCTTTGCCATGGCGTTTGCGCGGGCGGTGGGTGAGTACGGTTCGGTCATCTTCATCGCGGGCAACATGCCCATGGTGTCGGAGATCACACCGCTCATCATCATCGGTAAGCTGGAGCAGTACGACTACGCAGGCGCCACCGCCGTGGCCGTGGTGATGCTGGTCATCTCCTTCATCCTGCTGCTCATCATCAACGCGCTGCAAGCCTGGCAGCGGCGCCACGCGGGAGCACCGGCATGAGCGCGACGACTTCTTCACGCACGGTGCGCCGTGCCCAGGCTGGCACCACCGAAGCGCCTTGGGTGCGCTACACGCTGATCACCGTTGCGCTGCTGTTCATGCTGCTGTTTCTGGTGCTGCCGCTGGCCGCGGTGTTTGCCGAAGCGCTGCGCAAGGGATTTGCCGCGTATCTGGAAGGCTTGCGTGAGCCCGATGCCTGGTCGGCCATCAAGCTCACGTTGATCACCGCGGCCATTGCCGTGCCGCTGAATCTGGTGTTCGGCGTGGCCGCGGCCTGGTGCATTGCCAAGTACGAGTTCAGGGGCAAGGCTTTCCTGACCACGCTGGTGGATCTGCCGTTTTCGGTGTCGCCCGTGGTGGCCGGTTTGATCTATGTGCTGATGTTTGGCGCGCAGGGCTGGTTCGGCCCGTGGCTGGCAGCGCACGACATCAAGATCATCTTTGCCGTGCCGGGCATCGTGCTGGCCACCGTGTTCGTCACGTTCCCGTTCATCGCCCGTGAGCTGATCCCGCTGATGCAGGCCCAGGGCAACGACGAGGAGCAGGCGGCCATCGTGCTAGGCGCCAGCGGCTGGCAGACCTTCTGGTACGTGACCCTGCCCAACATCAAGTGGGGCCTGCTGTATGGCGTGATCTTGTGCAACGCGCGGGCCATGGGCGAATTTGGCGCGGTGTCGGTCGTGTCCGGCCACATCCGGGGCCAGACCAACACTATTCCGCTGCACGTCGAAATTCTCTACAACGAATACCAGTCGGTGGCCGCATTTGCCGCAGCGTCGCTTCTGGCTTTGCTGGCCCTCGTCACGCTGGTCATCAAGACGATTGCCGAGCACCGCAATGAACAGGCGCTGAAGGCTGCCGCCGAACTGCCGCCAGAACGCCCCACGCCCGCTGGCGTGTGAAGGAACACACAACATGAGCATTGAAATCCGTAACGTCAGCAAGCAGTTCGGCGACTTCCACGCGCTGCGCGATGTGAGCCTGGACATTGCCTCGGGCGAACTCATCGCGCTGCTGGGCCCCTCGGGCTGCGGCAAGACCACATTGCTGCGCATCATTGCCGGGCTGGAAACGGCCGACGTGGGCACCATCCACTTCAGCGGCGAAGACACCACGGACGTGCACGTGCGCGAGCGCAACGTGGGCTTCGTATTCCAGCACTACGCGCTGTTCCGCCACATGACGGTGTTTGAGAACGTGGCCTTCGGCCTGCGCGTCAAGCCCCGCAGCGAGCGCCCGAGCGAGGCGCAGATCAAGAAAAAGGTCATGGACCTGCTCAAGCTGGTGCAGCTCGACTGGCTGGCTGAGCGCTACCCTTCGCAGCTATCGGGCGGCCAGCGCCAGCGCATTGCCCTGGCCCGCGCCCTGGCGGTGGAGCCCAAGGTGCTGCTGCTCGACGAGCCCTTCGGCGCCCTCGATGCCAAGGTGCGCAAGGAACTGCGCCGCTGGCTGCGCCGCCTGCACGACGAACTGCATGTCACCTCCATCTTCGTGACGCACGACCAGGAAGAAGCGCTGGAAGTGGCAGACCGCGTGGTGGTGATCAACCAAGGCCGCATCGAACAAAGCGGTTCGCCCCAGCAAGTGTGGGATCAGCCTGCCAGCCCGTTCGTCTACGGTTTTCTGGGCGACGTGAATCTTTTCCATGGCCGCGCCCACGAGGGCCTGGTGCACCTGGATGGCATGCAGATCGACGCTCCCGAGCACGCGCAGACGCAGGACACCAAGGCCTTTGCGTATGTGCGCCCCCATGACCTGGACGTGCAACGCTACTCGCCCGGTGCAGGCCTTGACCCCGAAGGCCGCCCCCGCGGCATCGTCGCGCAGCTCAGCCGCGCCATCGTGGTGGGACCCATTGCGCGCCTGGAACTTATTCCATCCGATGACCACAAACCAGCGGACAATGCGTCCCCGGACACCTTGATCGAAGCGCAGATTCCTGCGCAGCAGTTCAAGGAGATGGGTTTCAAAGAGGGCGAAACGCTGGTGGTCACACCACGCCGCGCCCGAGTGTTCTTGGATCACGCCGCTGGGATTTGACTCCCCCCTGAGCCGCTACGCGTCTTCCCTCTGAGGGGGGGCGCACCCGGTGGACTGGCGGAGCCAGATCCACGGGTGCACTGGCATGGGCCGCACGGTCCCTGTTCAGAGCGTGGCAGTTGCAATTGGATGAGGGATAACAAAGATGGTGTTGAACTGGATCGATCAGGCCCCGCGCCGCGTGCTGGCCTTGATCAGCGCAGCCTGTGTGGCCATGCTGGCCTTTGGCATGTACCTGCAGCACGTGGTGGGCCTGGAGCCGTGCCCGATGTGTATCGTGCAGCGCTATGCTCTCATTGGTGTAGCAATCTTTGCAGGCCTGGCAAGCGCCAGGGGCTCAAAAGGCTGGTGGATGGGCTGGGGCGTGCTGGCCCTGATCGCGTCGGGTTTCGGCGCCTTTGTGGCGGCCCGCCAGAGCTGGCTGCAGTGGTACCCGCCGGAAATCGCCACCTGCGGCCGAGACTTCTACGGAATGATCGAAAACTACCCGATCAGCCGCGCCATTCCGATGATCTTCCGTGGATCGGGTGACTGCGCTGCCATCGACTGGACGTTCCTGGGTGGCTCGATCGCCAACTGGTCGTTTGTCTGCTTCGTTGGGTTTGCGGTGGTGCTGCTGGCGCTGCTGGTGCGGGGCTTCAGAACGGGCAAAAAACAGGGCGGCTCGGGCTATTCGATGGCGTGATACCGAGTGGCTTTGCCACTGATGCATGTGAAACAGGCGTTCCTCGGAGCGCCTTTTGTTTGGTGGTGCACGCGTTTGGGCCGCGCGCCGCCTCGCACGCTTACCCCAACGCGGCATCGCCCGCGTCCAGCGACGGCGGGCGCAGCAGGTCTTCGTTGATGCCCATGGTCTGGCTTGCGCGCTCCACGGCCCGCCACAGGGGCGCAGGCATCTGCAGTATCTCGTCGGGCGAAGAAGAGCGGGCAATCCAGTTGCTGATGTCCAGGTGCTGCTCTGCGGTGAGCAGGTCGAGGTTCAGCATTTCGTCGATGATTTTCATGGGGAGTGTGGAGTTCGGTCCGCCAGCGTAGCAGGATGCGGAAACGGCACTCCCTCCGTACCGTCCACCCATGCGGGCAGCTTGTGCATCACGCTGGCAAAAAGCTCGCTGGCTTGCCACTGCGCCAGCCAGGCTTGCAGGCGCGGCCAAGGCTGCGCGTCCCACCAATCCGCATCAATGCCCGCAAACTGGCGCACAAAAGGCGCAACCGCCATGTCGGCCAGTGCGGCATTGTTGCCGAACAGGAAGCGCTGGTCCGAAGCCAGACGTGCCTCCAACGCGCCCAGCCAGGCCATGGCATAGGTGCGCTCTGCGTCCTGGTCGGCCCCGGGGTAGCGGCTGGGGTACTTGCACCGGTCCAGCGCCTGCTTGAAGCGGCCGTCGCACTCTGCAATCAGCGCCAGCATGTCTGGCACGCTGCCGTGGCTTGGAGTGAGCCAGCCTTCGGGGTCGTGCTGGGCCAGTGCCCACAGCATGATGTCCAGGCTCTGATCCAGCACCTGACCGCCGGGCAGCACCAGCACCGGTACGGTGCCTTTGGGCGAGGCCTGCAGCAGCCCTTGGGGCTTGTTCCTCAGCACCACCTCGCGCAACTCGCAGGCCTGGCCGCTCACGGCCAGTGCCAAACGGGCGCGCATGGCGTAGGGGCAGCGGCGGAAGGAGTAGAGAACGGGCAGGGCGGTCATGGCTGTCAGGTTGCTCATGGCTTGCGCGGCGCACCGGGCTGTTGCGCGCCGATGTGGTCTTCGCCGCGCCTTGCAGCCAGCTGCATTTGCCGCTCGCGCTCGGCCAGCGCGCGCTCTTGCTCAGGAGTGCGGGTGCCGTGGCAATAGGGGCAGCTCACGCCCTGCACATAGTGCGGATGTGCCCGCTCCGCATCGCCCAGCGGCATGCGGCACGAACGGCACAACTGGTGGTGGCCGGGCGCCAGGCCGTGGCCCACCGACACGCGCTCATCAAACACGAAACAGTCGCCGTGCCAGCGGCTTTCTTCCTTCGGCACGGTTTCCAGGTACTTGAGGATGCCGCCTTCAAGGTGGAACACCTCTTCAAAACCTTGGGACTTGAGCAGCGCGGTGGATTTTTCGCAGCGAATGCCACCCGTGCAGAACATGGCCACACGCGGCTTGCCGGCCAGCACGCCGCCAGGTTGCTTCTCGCGTTCCACCCAGGCCGGAAATTCCGCAAAGTTTTTTGTGTGCGGGTTGATGGCGCGCTCAAACGTGCCGATGCCCACCTCGTAGTCGTTGCGTGTATCTACCACCACCACCCCCGGGTCGTCGATGAGGGCGTTCCAGCTCTCGGGCTTT
>JBCNOJ010000357.1:0-5446 GCA_039593925.1 Acidovorax sp. | reverse complement strand
GCCCGTGCGCTCGGCTGGATCGCCGGGCCGGCTTCCCGCATCTCACCGGCACGATGGGAACAGATCCCAGCGGTGAGCCCATCAAAAACAAGGAAAGGCTCTTTGCATGAGCAGCAAGATCTACGTGGGCAACCTGCCCTATTCGGTGACCGATTCCGCCCTTCGCAGCAACTTCTCTGAATTCGGCAAGGTTTCCTCGGCCAGGGTGATGATGGACCGTGACACCGGCATCTCGAAGGGCTTCGGGTTCGTGGAAATGGAGTCCGCCGAAGGTGCCGAGGCGGCGATCTCGGGGTTGCACGGCATGTCGGTGCAGGGACGCTCGATCGTGGTCAGCCTGGCACGCCCTCGCGACGCGGACAAGCGTGCCGAGCCGTCCTCGCGGGGAGAATTCCGCGCGGCCAAGCGTTCCGACACCGGATACGGGACCGGCGGATTCGGCGGGGGTCGCTACTGAGGCGAATCGCCCCGGCAAAGACGCCCTTTTCGCTGCGGCGTACGCGCGTTCACTTGCAGACCCCCTCGCGCCAGGCGCGCGAGCCTGGCTTCACCGCGAGCAGGTTCTTGCCGCCTCGCGCGTCGATCAGGAAGCAGAACCTCGCGACGTAGCCCTGCGTCGAATCGTCCGGCTCCGAGGACCGGCCATTGAGATAAACCTCGTACACATGGCCCGTCTTCAACTCGACGGGACGCGTGGCGTCGGCGCCGACCGGCGCGATGCCATACACGATGCAGTTCGCCAGCGTCGTCGGCGTGCGCGCCGGATCGATGCTCGCCTCCCACACGTTGGCGACAGGCTTCAACGACTCGTCGGACACCATCACCGCATGCACGCGCACGCCCGGCGCTCGCGCCACTTCCTTGGCGCTCAGTGCGAAGCACGGCCTGCCGTCCTTGCGAAGCACCTCGGCCTCGCCCATCCGCGACATGGCTCCGGCAAGGCCCGGCGCGGCCCACACGGCCGCAGCCATCACGACAGCGGAGAACGCGCGCTGGCTCAGGCGAAGCCTGCTCAAGGGCTGGAACACCATCAGCGGCAGACTCCCTCATCCCAGGCGCGTGAACCTCGCTCCACCGGCATCACGCGCTGCACCCCTGCAGCATCCGCAACGAGGCAGAACTTCGCCGCATAGCCTTGCGTGGAATCAGAAGGGTCCGTCGAGCGTCCATTCAGGTACACGTCATAGACCTTGTTGGGCGTCAGCGGCTTGGCGGACTGGATGATCGTGGCCCCATCGGGGACTCGTCCATACGCGACGCAACTCGCCGCAGAGATCGGCTGCGGCCTCGCGGGATCGAAGACCACCGACCAGACCGGTGCCGCTGGATTCGTCGCGTCGTCGGAGACCACCACCGCCTTCAGACGGATCGAATCACTCCGCGCGCCTTCCTTGGCAGTGAGCGTGAAACACGGCTGACCGTCCTGCAAGCGCACCTCCGCCGCTCCCATGCGGGAATTGGCGCAGGCCGCGCCGAGCCCCGCGCACAAGCCTGCCGAGAGCAGGGATCTAAGGCAGGTTCGCAGTGTCGGAAGGATTCTTGAGGAAGGCATCCAGGACCTCTTCGAAAAGTGGGAGGCTGTTCATGTATTGCGTCTGGACCATCTGCGCCGGCGCATTCATGAACTTGAGCATGAAGTAATCCGCGAGCAGGTCACCCTGCGCTTCCATGTTGTAGTCGCAGAGCGTCTTGCCAGATTTCAACTCGTACTCGTAGCTCAGACCGATGCGGATGGCGCCGCGCAGCCGCACCCAGTAGCCGAGCTGGTGTTGCCACACGTGCACCATCTCGTGCATGAACCAGCGCCTGTCCTCGAGCCGCTTCGCCTGGGAGAAGTCCTCCAGGAAATACGCCGGATTGAAGTAGATCTCGCCATTGGCGGGGTTCACGGCGTTCCACTCGGGGCGGTCCATCTTGGTGGCACCCACGGCATCGGCAGCCAGACGGGTGTTGATGACGATGTCGGCCGCATCGGCGAACTTGTAGGTCGTGTAGTTGGCGATGGCGGTGTTGGCCAGGTTCAGCTCCACCCAGGTGCCCGTACCGTCGGCGTTGAACTTGGCCACATACAGCTTGCCGCTGTCCATGTACTTGTCGCCCACGGCCATGCGGTCGGCCGCGTTGGCATCGGCCGCACTCCACAGCGCAGTAGAGACGAACTTGTAGATGTATTCGCCGCGCGAGTCGTCGCCCATGTAGACCGACACCGGCTTGCCCGCTTCCACCTTGCCGAAGGCCGCGCTTTCGTGTGCAAAGCGGCCCAGGGCGGTGCGCTTTTTGGCCATGCGGGTTTTGTCGTAGGCGTCGATTTCCACGATGTAGCCCATGCCG
Organism: Acidovorax sp.; assembly: GCA_039593925.1. GTDB lineage: Bacteria > Pseudomonadota > Gammaproteobacteria > Burkholderiales > Burkholderiaceae_C > Acidovorax. The sequence goes on along the minus strand of JBCNOJ010000357.1, from coordinate 3,115 downwards.
TTCATCTCGTTGCGGTAATCGTCGCTGCCGTCGGCCGAGGTGCCCGTCTTACTGTTGTTCCAGCGTTGGTATTTGTCGGCGGTGCCGCCGGTTTCCCAGCCATGGCGCGATGCGGCGCCTTGGGCGCGGCCGTAGCGGTTCAGGGCCGTCACGCTCTTGTCGTTGCCACGGGCCGCGTTGTCGGCCGCAGCGCGGGTGAAGTAGCCAAACCAGTTTTCTTCACCCGTCAGGAAGGTGCCCCAGGGGGTCTTGCCTGTGCCGCAGTTGTTCAGCGTGCCGCGCGTGGTGGTCCCGGTGGGCGAGTACTTGGTGACCAGCTGCGCATTGCCGCGCGCGGGGCCCGCGATCTCGATGGGGCTCAGCGACGTCAGGCGGAAGTTGCTGGCGGAGCCGGGCACATACGCCCACTTGCCGCCGGACTTGGCCACTTCGATCACGGCAACGCCATGGATGTCGGTTTCCTTGTCCACTTCGGCCGCAGGGCGGGGCAGCGTGGACGTGCCGCCGTTGGCGTGCAGGAAGAAGGAAGACAGCTTCTCGTCCGTGGTGGCTTCGTGGTTGATGGCCAGCAGGCCCCGCTCGGTGGCGTTGTCATTGCGCTTGCCATCGGCACCCAGGCCAAACCACTCCATGCCGTCGTGGTGGTCCCCGGCACGCTTATCAAAGTCGGTGTCGGTGCCGTCGTTCTTGTACGCAGAGACGCCAGACGCAATAGGGTCGCCCAGCGCAAACAGCACGCTGGCGGTGTAGCCCGCAGGCACGGCCACCACGTCCAGCAGGTGCTTGGGCACGGCACCAAAGCCCAGCAGCTTGGGCGCTGCTGGCGGCTCCACCACGGCGGAGTCATCGCTGCCGCCACAGGCGGTCACGCCAAAGCCGGCCAGCATGGCCGTGCCGACCGAACCCACGCCGCCACGCAACAGACCCCGGCGCGACAGGCGTGCACCCAGCACATCGTCGAACGTGGGGTTGGCGGAGGTGTTGGAGTTTTCGTTGTTGAAGTCAATCGCCTGCTCGGGCGCGTCCACGCGGTGGGTCATTGGATTTCCTCGGGGGGTGTTGGTTGTTGCAAAACCCCTGCAGCGTAGAAACCCGCCGTGACGCGACCGTGAAGCTTTTGCGGCGTTTTGATGACACGGCAATTCCCCTCATCACCTGTCTTGAATCAAATACGAATCACTAGCATTTGTATAATCAACACTCCCTGATCCGCCAGCCATGCCCTGTCTGCCTCGTGCGCGTTTGCGCGCAGTGCGGTCGCCGTCAAAGCCAGTGCGGTGCGTCTGAATCCACCACCATCGCAGCACCCTGCCCGCCGCCGTTGCACCAGTGGCCGAGGCCTGGAGCCTGCATGCCTTTTTGCGGAGACCCTGGCATGACCCATCCCCACCGCTCGCTGTTCCAGCGACCCGTTTTGATTGCAGCCCTGTCGCTGGGCGTGTGGGCCCACAGTGCCAGCGCACAAACCGGCCCCACAACAGCACCGGCAGGCACACAGGCCAGCACGGGTGCCGCACAGGCATCGGCCGCAAGCTTTCAGACGGTGGCTGCGCACTACGGCCATCTGGTGTATGCCAACTACGCCGACACCCTGGCCGCCGCCAAGGCCATGCAAGCCGCCATCCAGGCCTTCACGGCCAAGCCGTCTGTGGAAACCCTGGCAGAGGCACGCAAGCAATGGCTGGCCGCGCGCGAGTTCTACGGCCAGACCGAGGCCTTCCGCTTCTACGGTGGGCCCATCGACGACGAAAACGGCCCCGAGGGCCGTATCAACGCCTGGCCGATGGACGAATCGTTTGTGGACAGCGTGGAAGGCAAACCCAACTCCGGCTTGGTGAACAACCGCAAGTTCGTCATCAACAAGAAAAACCTGGCAGCCCAGAACGAGCGCGGTGGCGAGGAAAACATCGCCACCGGGTGGCACGCCATCGAGTTCTTCCTGTGGGGCCAGGACCTGTCGGAAACCGGCCCGGGCGACCGCAACTTCGAGGACTTCGTGGACGGCAAGAAGCCCAACGCCGACCGCCGCCGCAAATACCTGGAGGTAGTCACGGAACTGCTTATCGATGACCTGAGCACCATCACCAAAGCCTGGGCACCTGACGCCAAGAACAACTACCGCACGCGCTTCGCCAAGGGCGGGCGCGAGTCGGTGCGCAAGATGCTGGTGGGGCTGGGTTCGCTCTCGCGCGGCGAACTGGCTGGCGAACGCCTGGAAGTGGCCCTGAACAGCCAGGACCAGGAAGACGAACACTCATGCTTCTCGGACAACACGCACCGCGATGCGGTAACCAATGCGATGGGCATTCAGAACGTGTGGCTGGGCCAGTACAAGCGCGCTGACGGCACCGTGGTCATGGGCCCTTCGCTGCGCGACCTGGTGGCCGCCAAAGATGCTGCCCTGGCCGACAAGGCCACGCAACAGATCGCTGCGTCGGTGGCGGCGGCTGAAGGCATCCAGGCACCGTTCGACCGCGAGATCATCGGTGGCAAGGATGCCCCAGGCCGCCTGCGCATTCAAAAGACCATCGACAGCCTCACGCAGCAAAGCAAGGACCTGGTGGCTGCTGCCAACGCGATCGGCATCACCAAACTCACGCTGGTGCAGCCTTGAGCATGCGACTTTTGCCAGCCATCGGCCGCCAGCGCACCGTGCGCCTGGTGGCAGCCAGCGTTGTGATTGCCGCATTGGGCAGTGTCTGGGGCTGGCGCAGCGTGACCGCCGCGCCCCCACCCGACCCGCTGGGCGAAAAAACCGGCGGCAACACCACGGTGTATGCCACGGGGCGTAACGCGTTCTCCTTCCCTGCGGCCAACCTGGAAGACGCCGAGCGCACGCGGTTTGTGATCGGCAACTCGTTCTTCAAGCGCAACTGGGTTGAGGCGCCCGCCTCCACCAAGGCCCGCGACGGCCTGGGCCCGCACTTCATCGCACGCTCGTGCGGCGGCTGCCATGTGCAGGACGGCCGGGGCGAGCCCCCCGAAATCTTCAACCGCCTGGGCGAAACCAAGGACCCGACGGTGGCGCTGCTCATCCGCCTGTCCATTCCAGGCACCGACGCGCATGGCGGGCCCCGGCACGAACCCACGTACGGCAACCAGTTCAACAACGCCG
>JBCNOJ010000356.1:0-5459 GCA_039593925.1 Acidovorax sp. | reverse complement strand
CGGTTGTAGACGATCACACCAAACTTCACGCTCTTGCAGACCTGCTCCACATGGGCGATCAGGCCTTCCTGACCTGCCTCGGTCAGGTAATGCGGCAGCAGCAGGATGCCGTGGGCGCCCAGGCGCTCGGCCTCTTGCGCGTGGGCAATGGCCGTGCGGGTGGGGCCACCGGCACCGGCAATGATCGGCACCTTACCCCGGCAGGTCTCCACCGCCGTCTTGATGACCTCGCTGTACTCGGGGCCCGAGAGCGAGAAGTACTCGCCCGTGCCACCGGCGGCAAACAGGGCGCTGGCGCCATAGGGGGCGAGCCACTCCAGGCGCTCGATGTAGGTTTTAGGGCGGAAATTGCCTTGCTCGTCGAAGTCGGTGATGGGGAAAGAGAGCAGGCCGGAGCCCATGATGGATTTGAGTTCTTGAGGGGTCATGGTCGTTGCAGAAAAGAAATAGGGGGGAGGGGCGGGCGGCGCAAAAACGCTCAGTCAAGCTTGATGTCAGCGGCCTTGACCACGGTGGCCCAACGCGCGCGCTCTTTGGCAAAGAACTGGTCTTGTTCGGCGGGGGTCATGGTGACCACCTCGGCGCCCTGGCCGGCGAGGCGCGAACGCAGCTCTGGCGCACGGATGGCCGTGATGAGGGCCTTGTTCAGCTTTTGCACCACGGCCTCGGGTGTACCGCGCGGCACCAGAATGCCTTGCCAGGTGCCAGATTCGTAGCCCGCAATGCCTTGTTCGGCAATGGTGGGCACATCACCGATCAGCGGCATGCGGGTGGACTTGGAAACGCCCAGCACCTTGAGCTTGCCGTTCTGCACCTGGGGCAGCGTGGCCAGCATGCCGTTCATCAGCACCTGCGTCTGGCCAGCCACGGTGTCCTGAATGGCGGTCACGCCGCCCTTGTAGGGGATGTACTGCCAGCGGGCGCCGCTGGCGCGCTCCAGCGCCACGCCGGCCAGGTGAGGCGCGCTGCCGGTGGCGGTCACGGCAAAGTTCAGGTCGTTCTTTTTGGAATACGCGACCAGTTCCTTCAGGTTGCTGACGGGCACCGAGGGGTGCACCACCAAGAGGTGGGGCGAGTACGCCAGCATGGTCACACCACGCAGGTCCTTGGAGGGGTCGAACGACAGCTTGGTGTAGACGGACGGGCTGATGGCCAGCGCGCCCACGTCGCACAGCAGCAGCGTGTAGCCATCGGCGTCGGCCTTGGCCACGAAGTCCGCCCCCAGGTTGCCATTGGCGCCGGGCTTGTTCTCCACGATCACGCTTTGCTTGAGCGCCTCGGACAGCGTCTGGCTGATGGAGCGGGCAATGATGTCCGAGCTGCCGCCTGGAGGGTAGGGCACCACGATGCGCAGGGTTTTGGCAGGCCAGTCGGCGGCGCTTTGGGCGAGAGCAGGCGTGGCAACGACAGCGCCCAGGGCGGCGAGGCAGGCCAGGACGGCAGTACGGCGAATAAGGGGCATGGTGGTGTGTCTCCAGTTTGATTGAGCGGCTTGTTGTTAGTCATCGTACAACTTGACCTGTGTTTATGCAAGATCGGCTCGCGATCGCGTACGGATTCCTTCCGAAATCGAGGGTTTTTACTGTGCTTTCGATGACCATGTTTACTGGCGCTGGCCGATGTGGTGGGGCGCTGGTAGCTCGGGGTAATCCCTGCATCACACCCCATGGTCTTCGATTCACAATGCAGAGCTTGTTGTACGACAACGCATGACTTGTGCCGAGGCAAAGGGCTATGGTCCGCTTTTTACCGAAGGCAAAAACTGGCTCTGCAACCTACGGCGCGTCTGACGAACTGGTTGAGGTACTGAAGTTGGCGTAGCGACTCTCTGCCTCGGCCTCCCGCTTCTCTTGTTGATCCATGGCCTCGGCTTTTCATTCAAACACTCACTACCTGGAGACAAACCCCATGCACCGCAGAACCCTCATCCAAACCGCAGTACTGGCCGCTGTCACCGTCGGCGCGCTGGCCAGCCTGCCTGCCGCCGCCCAAGGCACCTGGCCTACGGGCAAGACCATCACTTACCTGGTGCCCTTTGCTGCGGGCGGCACCACCGACACGTTGGCCCGGCTGATTGGCCAGCAACTGGGCCCGGCGCTGGGCACCACGGTGGTGGCAGAAAACAAGGGCGGTGCAGCGGGCAGCATCGGCTCGGAAGCTGCTGCGCGTTCGGCGCCCGATGGGTACACGCTGCTGGGCGGCACGGTCAGCTCGCACGCCATCAACGTCAGCCTGTATCCCAAACTGGGCTACGACCCCATCAAGTCGTTCAGCCCTGTCACCTTGATCGGCACCAACCCCGTGGTGCTGGTGGTGGCCGCCAACAGCCCTTACAAAACGCTCAAGGACGTGCTGGCTGCCGCCAAGGGCAAACCAGGCGGGCTGTCATCCGCATCGGCCGGCACGGGCAGTTCGCAGCATTTGGCCGTGGAGCTGCTGGCCTACAAGTCGGGCGTGAAGTTCACGCATGTGCCTTACAAGGGCAGCGGCCCGGCGATTCAGGACGTGATCGGCGGGCAGGTCGACATGATGTTTGACACCACGGTGGTGGCGGCCCCCCACATCCAGAGCGGCAAGCTGCGTGCCATTGCCGTCACCTCGCCGCAGCGGCTGGCATCGATGCCCGACGTGCCCACGGTGGCGGAGTCCGGAGTTGCCGAACTCAAGGACTTTCAGGTGCAGTCCTGGCAGGCCATCTTCGTACCGGCCGGTACGCCTGCCCCGATCGTGAACCGCCTGCACGACGAAATCCGCAAGATCCTGGCTCAGCCCGACATGCAAAACCGCCTCAAGGGTTTTGGCATGGAGCCCGCCGACATGAACACCACGCAGATCGCCGCGTTCCAGAAAGCAGAGGTGGAGAAGTGGGCCCAGGTGATCAAGGCGGCCAATATCAAGGTGGACTGAGCGCAGCCCTATCTCAGTGCTGTTTTCAAGGCGGCGCTGCGCGGGTGCAGGGATGCGCAACACGCGGGGACTTGTTCAGCGTTGCCTTGGTGGGATCTCCCTTTGAAGACTTTGCGGAACGGCCTGCGGGCTGTTCCGCTTTTTTTTATGGCGCCACAGTGTTTCCGTTCGGCTGCGGGCCCTCTGGCACGCCGACTGCCGAAGTTGGCCGCGCCGCCAGCACCAAATCCGGATGCTGCCCGGTCAGCAGCAGAAACATCGCAAACACCGGGCCCTGCATGTTGCGCTCGTCGTTCATGCTCTCCAGCGCCTGCCAGGTGCGCGACTGCACGCCGCCGCGGCTGCCGGTCTGCAGCGGGTAACCCATCAACTCAGCCGCCTGCGCCTGGCTCAGACCGGCCGCCACGCGGGCGGCCTTGAGCTGATCGCCCAAGGGAATGGGCATGGAGAGAGCAACGGGAGAGGGAGGGTTGGGTACGGAAGTGTCAGGCATATCTGCTATCTTAAAGTGAGCTATTAGCGCTTTATGGATATGCGCTGAGTGGCATTTTGGCTTGTATTTTGGACGGCTGGTCTGCGCAGCGTTGTCTGCTCGCCAACCCTTACCGAGCTTGCACCGCATGCTCCTGCAGCTGCGCAAAGTAAGACTCTGGCTCGATGTTGGTGTAGTTGGGAATGTCTGCTGACAGTTCGGCCATCGTCGCTTTGGCGGCCATCTGCGCCTGCTTCAGGTCGCTGAAGAACGCATTGGTCAGTGCCACCACCTGGCCCGGGCGCGGCTCGCCGGGGTAGAGAACGCGGTAACTCTCCAGCCGCACCAGGCCATGCGGCTGCAACGCCGCACGGGCGATGCGCATGTGGTCGGCGTGGTAGTAGTCGTGGTTGAAATGCGCGCCTTCGCGCCAGCGGTACAGGGCGGTCACCTTGATCATCGAAGCCTCTCCAGCAATGAATGAGGGGTTGAAAACCGCCACCGTAGAGACAACGCCCGGCCCGCACAGCCGCTTGTGCGACAGTGTGTCGCGCAAGCGGCTTGCCCTCAGATTTGCACCGGTCAGTCTTCCTCTGATTCGCCCAGGAACCCGCCGCTCTGGTGCCCCCACAGGCGTGCGTACACGCCGCCCAGAGCCAGCAACTGCGCATGGGTGCCTTCTTCCACGATGCGCCCTGCGTCCATCACGATGAGCCGATCCATGGCGGCAATGGTGGAGAGGCGGTGGGCGATCGCGATCACCGTCTTGCCCTGCATCAGGCCGTCCAGGCTTTGCTGGATGGCGGCTTCCACCTCGGAGTCGAGCGCGCTGGTGGCTTCGTCCAGCAGCAGGATGGGCGCGTCTTTGAGCATCACCCGCGCGATGGCCACGCGTTGGCGTTGGCCGCCGGACAGCTTCACACCCCGCTCGCCCACATGCGCGTCGTAGCCCTTGCGGCCCTGCAGGTCGGTGAGGGTGGCAATGAAATCGGCCGCCTCAGCCCGCTCTGCGGCCTTGTGCATGTCGGCCTCGTCGGCATCCGGGCGGCCATACAGGATGTTGTCGCGCATGGACCGGTGCAGCAGCGAGGTGTCTTGCGTGACCATGCCGATGGCGCGGCGCAGGCTGTCCTGCGTGACGTGCGCGATGTCCTGCCCATCGATGAGAATGCGGCCCGACTGCACATCGTGAAAGCGCAGCAGCAGGTTGACCAGCGTGGACTTGCCTGCGCCCGAGCGGCCGATCAGGCCAATCTTCTCGCCCGGGCGGATGGTGAGGTTGAGCTGGTCAATGACCGGCTTTGCCTGCGGCCCGCTGCCGTACGAAAAGCCCATGTTCTCAAAACGCACTTCGCCCTGGGTCACAACCAAGGGTTTGGCATCGGCCGCATCGACCACTGCGCGGGGCTTGGTCAGCGTGTTGATGCCGTCCTGGATGGTGCCCACGCTCTCGAACAGGGTGGTCATCTCCCACATCACCCAATGCGCGTGGCCAGACACGCGCAGCGTCATGGCGGTGACGGCTGCCACGGCACCCGCGCCCACCTCACCCGCGGACCAGAGCCACAGGGCCGTGCCGCAGGCGCCCAGGATCATTGCCACCACCAGCAGCTGGTTGACGATTTCGAACAGGCTCACCAGACGCATCTGTGCATAGCCGGTGAGCTTGAACGCATCCATGGCGGCGCGCGCAAATTCGGATTCGCGCCGCGTGTGCGAGAAGAGCTTGACGGTCGCGATGTTGGTGTACGCGTCGGTGATGCGCCCGGTCATCACCGAGCGGGCGTCGGCCTGCTGCTTGCCCACCTGCCCCAAGCGGGGCACAAAGTACCAGCAGGCCAGGCCGTAGGCCACGATCCACAACGCAAAGGGCGCGATGAGACGGGTATCGAAACCGGCGAGCAGCACCAAGATGGTCACCAGGTAAATGCCCATGCCGATCACCACATCGGTGGTGGTGAAGATCATGTCGCGCACCGCCAAGGCGGTTTGCATGATCTTGGTGGTGATGCGGCCTGCGAACTCATCGGCATAGAACGCCATGCTCTGGCCCAGCATCAGCCGGTGAAAGTTCCAGCGC
>JBCNOJ010000355.1:0-5487 GCA_039593925.1 Acidovorax sp. | reverse complement strand
GCGCCACGCACCCACCAACATGGACGCAAGCAACACCGCCACAAAAACCCAGTCGAGCGCAGCCATCAGAAAAAGCAGCCTTCAGCGACGTGCACGCCGGGACTACAGCGTCAGCACCGACGCCGAAAGGTCGAGCGCTTTAATGCGGGCCGCCGCCTTGTCGGCCTCGGCGCGGTTGCTGAAGGGTCCGACCCGCACGCGCGTGCGCTTGCCATCCTTGGTGTCGACCACCTGGGTGTAGGTTTTGAGGCCCGCACGCTCCACCTTGGTGCGTGCCTCGCGGGCCTTGTCGGCATCGGCAAAAGCGCCCACCTGCACGATGAACCGGCCGTCCTCGGCAGCTGCGGTGGAAGGCTCGGCAGACCGCCCTTCCAGAAGCGCCCGCGCACGCGCGGCATCGTCAGTCCGTGTGGGCTTAGGTTCGGGCGCTGGCGCGGGAGTCACCGGCGGTTTTGGCTCAGGCCGAGCTTCCGGGCGGGCGGCGGGCGCAGGCGTTGCTGCCGCCACGGGCGCTGGTGCCGCAGCGGGGCGCGATGCGGAAGGCCGCGCGCCGGGCAACAGTTCTTCTCCGTCTGTGATGCCGTTGCCTGCAGAAGCCTGGGTGACCGTGCGTGCTGGCGATGGACGAGATGCCGCCTGTGCCACCGATGCCGCAGCCTGTGCGGCAGGTGCCTGTGCCGCTGGCGTGGTCGCAGGAGCGGGAACCACCAAAGGAGCGACCTTGTTGCGGTCCGGAATTTCGATGGGGATATCGACGGGCACGGGGCGCGGCTGCGTATCAAACAGCAGCGGGAAACCCACCACCCCCACCAATACCAGCACCGCCGCGCCGATAAGGCGGTGGCGTGCCCGGCGGCGCATCACGTCGATGCTCTCGGCTTGCGAAGAGCGGGAGCGCTTGACCGGCTTTTCCTCGGGCTGTTCGCTCTGACCGGGCCACCGAAACTTGAAAAATGCCATGAAATTCAGACTCGTGTGGACCAAGGATCTGCCATATCCAGCAGCCCCGTCAGCCCAGATGCTTGGCGTGCAGGCGGGGTGTTCCGTTGGTCAACACACCACCCACCGTGTAAAACGAGCCAAAGACCACGATTCTATCAGCCGGGTCTGCCGCGGCGACCGCTGCCTGCAGGGCGTCCATCGGGCTGGCGTGAAGGCTGGAGGTGATCTGTCGCTGCCCTCCTGCCACCATCTGAACCGCATTCCACTTTTGCTGCAACGCCGCCGCCGTTTCGGCCCGCGGCGTGGGCAGGCTGGTGAAATACCAGCGATCCACCAGCGGGCCGACCTTGGCCAACATGGGGGCCAGGTCTTTGTCGGCCATGGCGCCAAATACTGCGTGGGTGATGGGGAAATAACCCATCGCGTCCAGATTGGCGGTGAGCGCAGCCACCGAGTGCGGGTTGTGTGCCACATCCAGCACCAGCGTGGGCTGGCCGGGCACGATCTGGAAGCGGCCAGGCAGCTCCACCATCGACAGGCCGGTGCGCACCGCCTGGGCCGTTACCGGCAGGCGCTCTCGGAGCGCTTCGAACGCGGCCAGCACGCCCGAAGCATTGATCAGTTGGTTGGCGCCGCGCAGCGAGGGGTACGCAAGGCCCGCGTAACGCCGCCCCCGGCCCGCCCAGTTCCATTGCTGCTTGTCGCCTGAAAAATTGAAGTCATGTCCAAACCGCCAAAGGTCGGCGCCCATTTCCATGGCATGGTCCAACACACTCTGAGGCGCCATGGGATCGCTCACGATCGCCGGGCGGCCCGTGCGCATGATGCCGGCTTTCTCGCGGCCAATGGTTTCCCGGTCCGGGCCAAGATATTCGGTGTGATCGATGTCGATGCTGGTAATGATGGCGCAGTCGGCATCAACGATGTTGGTGGCATCCAGGCGGCCGCCCAGCCCCACTTCGAGAATCGCCACATCCAAGCGCGAATGGCTCATCAGCCGCAAGATCGCCAGGGTGGTGAACTCGAAATACGTGAGCGATATTTCATCGCCGTTGCGGGTTCTGGCGTTTTCCACCGCCTCGAAGTGCGGAATCAAGTCCGACGCACTGACGATCTCGCCATGCACCCTGCACCGCTCTTCGAAATGCACCAGATGAGGCGAGGTGTAGACACCCGTGCGGTAGCCAGCTTGCAGTGCGACCGCCTCGAGCATCGCGCAGGTGGAGCCCTTGCCATTGGTGCCCGCCACCGTGACCACCGGGCACTCAAAACGCAGTGCCATACGGCGTGCCACCTCGCTGACCCGGGCCAGGCCCATCTCGATGCTGTGGGGATGCAGTTGCTCACAATGGCGGAGCCAGCCGTCAAGGGTATTGGGTTTGGTTTGCATACAGCCCGCCATTGTCGCCCAGCCCCCGCATCGCTGCGGCGGGCAAGTTCGTGGATGATGCGGGCATGACCACCTCATCCATCACCGTTTACGGAATTCCCAACTGCGACACCGTGAAGAAATCCCGCGCCTGGTTTGCCGACCAGGGGTTGGAAGTCCGTTTCCACGACTTTAAAAAACAAGGCGTACCCGCTGACCGGCTGCCCGCCTGGATGGCGGCGGCTGGCTGGCAAAAGCTCGTCAACCGCCAGGGCACCACCTGGAGGAAGCTGCCTGAGCCCACCCAGGCCAGCGTCACCGACAATCACAGTGCCGCCGCGCTGATGCAGGAGCAGCCCAGCGTCATCAAACGGCCGGTGGTGGAGTGGCAACACGGCGGCCAGACGCATATTTCGGTGGGATTTGCGCCCGAACAGTGGCAAGCGTGGCTGAAGGCCGCCCGCGCCGACTGAGTTCTGCGCCATTTACCGGAGAAACCGCACAAATCTTTACGCAGATTTACGGCTCCAGCCCCCTGAATTCACCGTCGGGGCCTAAACTTTTCGACAGTGTGGTGCGTTATGCATCTACCCGAAAGGAGCTTCTCCATGAAAAAGATCGTCGTTTTTTCCACCTTGGCCGCGATTGCCGCTGTCGCCAGCGCCCAAGAACAAGGCCGAGTGCTGTCTGCCACGCCCATCGTCCAGCAAGTGGGCATTCCGCAGCAGGTTTGCGGCAACGAGACCGTCTACAGCGGCAACCGCACCTCTGGCGCAGGCGCCGTGATGGGTGCCATTGCAGGCGGTGCAGCCGGCAACGCCATTGGCAAGGGCAGCGGCCGTGCGGCTGCCACGGCCATCGGCGTGCTGGGCGGCGCGGTGCTCGGCAACCAGATCGAAGGCGGACAGCCCCAGTACCAGAACGTGCAGCGCTGCTCTACCGAAACGTATTACGAAAACCGCACCGTGGGCTACAACGTGGTTTATGAATACGCTGGTCGGCAATACACCACGCGTACGCAGAACGACCCTGGCCGCTGGATTCCGCTCAGCGTGCAACCCACGGGCCAGACTTATTCCACGCAACCTGATCCCTATGCATCGCAAGGCGTGTACAGCCAGCCTGGGGTGGTCACGTCCACTTACCCGGCTCAGCCGGTCTACCAGCAGCCGCCGACCTACGTCACGCCGCCTGTCACGGTGATCGAATATGGCTACGACAGCCGCCCTTACTATCCGCACCACCGCAACCCCTACTGGCGCTGATAGCACTGCGACTGCAGTGCTGCGAAAAAATCATCAAAGAGCCCTTCGGGGCTCTTTTTTTTGCACTACACCAAGGGATGCGGCCTCGATTGCGTTCAACCGCCGTACCGCCACAAGGGGCTGCCCTAAAATCGCGGGTTTCCTCCAAACCAATCCACCGCATCCATGACCACCGAAAAAATCGACGGCGTGTCCGTCACCACCCAGGCCAATGTGTACTTTGACGGCAAGTGCGTGAGCCACGGCATCACCTTACCGGACGGCACGAAGAAGTCGGTGGGCGTGGTACTGCCCGCAACGCTCACGTTCAACACTGGCGCTCCCGAAATCATGGAATGCGTGGCGGGCTCGTGCGAGTACAAGCTGGCAGGCACTGACGCTTGGGTGAAATCGTCCGCAGGCGAAAAGTTCAGCGTGCCTGGCAATTCGAAGTTCGACATCCGCGTGACCGAGGCCTACCACTACATCTGCCATTTCGGCTGACATGTTCCGGCTGAAATTTGATTGATTTTGGCCTCTAGCGCTTATCTACCAAGCGCTGGTAGCTATCATTTTTGAGAAGCATTCCATGGCAACCATTCTCCAGAACCTCCCCCTCGGCCAAAAGGTCGGCATCGCTTTTTCCGGCGGCCTGGACACCAGTGCCGCGCTGCACTGGATGAAGCTCAAGGGCGCCGTGCCCTACGCCTACACCGCCAACCTGGGCCAGCCCGACGAGCCTGACTACGACGCCATTCCCAAGAAGGCGATGGAATACGGCGCGGAGAAGGCCCGCCTGATCGATTGCCGCGTGCAATTAGCCCACGAAGGCATCGCCGCGCTGCAAGCAGGCGCTTTCCATATCAGCACAGGTGGCCTGACCTACTTCAACACCACGCCCCTGGGCCGTGCCGTGACCGGCACCATGCTGGTGGCTGCGATGAAGGAAGACGACGTCAACATCTGGGGCGACGGCTCGACCTTCAAGGGCAACGACATCGAGCGCTTTTACCGCTACGGCCTGCTGACCAACCCATCGCTCAAGATCTACAAGCCCTGGCTGGACCAGTTGTTCATCGACGAACTGGGCGGCCGCGCCGAGATGTCGGCGTTCATGACGCAGGCCGGCTTTGGCTACAAGATGAGCGCCGAGAAGGCCTACAGCACCGACAGCAACATGCTGGGCGCCACGCACGAAGCCAAGGACCTGGAGTTCCTGAACAGCGGCATTCGCATCGTGAACCCCATCATGGGTGTGGCGTTCTGGAAGGACGATGTGGTGGTCAAGGCCGAGGAAGTGTCGGTGCGCTTTGAAGAAGGCCAGCCCGTGGCGCTGAACGGCAAGGAGTTCAACGACCCGGTCGAGCTGATCCTCGAAGCCAACCGCATCGGCGGCCGCCACGGCTTGGGCATGAGCGACCAGATCGAGAACCGCATCATCGAAGCCAAGAGCCGCGGCATCTATGAAGCCCCTGGCCTCGCGCTGCTGCACATCGCCTATGAGCGCTTGGTGACCGGCATCCACAACGAAGACACCATCGAGCAGTACCGCATGAATGGCCTCAAGCTCGGCCGCCTGCTGTACCAAGGCCGCTGGTTCGACCCACAGGCCATCATGCTGCGCGAGACTGCCCAGCGCTGGGTCGCCCGCGCCGTGACCGGTACCGTGACGCTTGAGCTGCGCCGTGGCAACGACTACTCGCTGCTCAACACCGAATCGCCCAACCTGACGTATGCGCCCGAGCGACTGTCGATGGAAAAGGTCGAAGACGCGCCGTTCAGCCCGCTGGACCGAATTGGCCAGCTGACGATGCGCAACCTCGACATCTCGGACACGCGCGGCAAGCTGGGCGTGTACGCCAAGTCGGGCCTGCTGTCGCTGGGCGGCAATGCGGCGCTGCCGCAGCTGGAAGACAGCACTGCGAAAAAATA
>JBCNOJ010000354.1:0-5514 GCA_039593925.1 Acidovorax sp. | reverse complement strand
ACACCGGCATGAAGGCCAGCCTGGTGGCCCATGTGCTGCAACAGAAGCCTCTGTGGGCCGAGTGCGGCGGCATGATGGCGCTGTTTGAATCCATCATGCTGGCCGATGGCTCCATGGCCCCGCTGTGGGGCTTGCTGCCCGGCCGGGTGACCATGCAAAAGCGCCTTGCGGCCTTGGGCCCGCAACAACTGGGCGTGGCAGGACACACGCTGCGCGGCCACACCTTTCACTATTCGACGAGCGAGAGCTCGGCCACAGTGGTCACCCGCACGGCGCGCCCCGACGAGCCGGTTGTGGCGAATGCGGGCGAGGCGCTGTACCGGCAGGGCAGTATTCACGCCAGTTACTTTCACGCCTGGTTCCCATCCAGCCCACAGGCGGTGGCGCACGTGCTGGGCAGCCACCACACCGAATGACCTCTGCCGCACCACCGATCACAACCGAACTCATTCTGGGCGGCCAGAAGAGTGGCAAATCGCGCCGCGCCGAACTGCTGGCGCGCGACTGGCTCGCGCAATCGGCCGACCACCGTGCCGTGCTGATCGCCACGGGCGAACCCTGGGACGACGAGATGCGCGAGCGCATCGCCCGCCACCAGCGCGACCGTGCCGAGCGCGTTCCCGGCCTGCAGACGGTGGAGGAGCCCCACGATGTGGCTGCAGCGCTGGTCAGGCTCAGCACTCCGCAGACCCTGCTGGTGGTGGACTGCCTCACGCTGTGGCTCACGCACTGGACCATGCCTGTGGGTGACGGGGCGATGGATTTGAAGCAAAAACAGGCGCTAGCGCTTGACTGGAAAGCGCAATCAGCTATGTTTTTGGAAGCGATTCGGCAATCCCCCGGGCCCGTTGTTCTGGTGGGCAACGAAATCGGCCTGGGGGTCATTCCGATGGGGCGCGAGGTGCGCGCCTTCGTCGACGCGCTAGGCGCCCTCAACCAGCAAGTGGCTCAGGTATGCCCCCGGGTTACGCTGATGGCCGCCGGCCTGCCTCTCACACTGAAATGAATCTCCCCCTGAGTCGCTTCGCGCCTTCCCCCTCTCTCGCTTCGCGGGAGGGCAACGCCGTCCGTGCGGCGGGGCGGCCCTTGCACGACGGCCCTGGTCTGGATCGCGCCAGTTTCGAGCGCGGTGGGTTGCTTTGTACGGCAACGAATTCACTGAGATAGAACTATGAAACCCACCCCCGTGCGCCGCATCCTCTGGGTGATTACCATCCTCATCGTGCTGGGCCTGCTCATGGCCGGGCTGGCGCAAGCACAGCCGGTGCAGATCACCGACGACCGGGGCCGTACCGTGACGCTGCCGCGCCCGCCGCAGCGCATCGTGAGCCTACTGCCTTCACTGACGGAAACCGTCTGCGCGCTCGACCAATGCCACCGCGTAGTGGGGGTGGACCGTTATTCCAATTGGCCCGAAGCCATCGCCCGCCTGCCGCAGGTGGGTGGGGGGCTGGACCCCAACATCGAGGCGATCGTGGCACTGCGGCCCGACGTGGTGCTGCTGGCCACCTCATCGCGCGCCTCGGCGCGGCTGGAACAACTGGGCGTGAACGTGGTGGCGCTGGAGCCCAAAAGCCATGCGGACGTGCAGCGGGTGCTTGGCAAGATCGGCCAGGTGCTGGCGGTGCCCGATGCGCAGCGCGTGTGGCGCCACATCGACGCCGCAGTGGAAGCGGCTGCGCAGTCGGTGCCACCCGCTGCGCGCGGCGTGCGCGTTTACTTTGAGGTGAACCGGGGGCCGTACGGTGCGGGCGCTTCGTCGTTCATCGGCGAAACCCTCACGCGGCTGGGCGCGCGCAACATCCTGCCGGCATCGCTCGGGCCCTTCCCCAAGCTCAACCCCGAGTTCATCGTGCGTGCCGACCCCGACCTGATCATGGTCGGCGCCCGCAGCGTGGAAGGCCTGGCGGAGCGCCCGGGCTGGGGCAGCATGCGGGCTCTGCGAGAGCAGCGCCTGTGCGTGTTTCCCGTGGAAGAGTCCGACGTGCTGGTGCGCCCCGGCCCGCGCATGGCCGAGGGCGCGCGCATCATGGCGCGTTGCCTGGCCGGAGCACGCGGTGCGCCCACGGCAGCCGCTGCCGCTGCGCCAGCCCGCGCGGCCACGGGGCGGCCATGACCGTGTCTGCCCAGCGGCGTGGCCGCTGGCTGGCCTGGGCGCTGGTGGCAGTGAGTGTGCTGCTGGTACCCCTGGGCACGGGCGTGGGCAGCATGGGGCTGGAGAACCTGTGGCCCGCGCTGTTCGATGCCAGCGCAGACCCTTCCTCGCGCGCCATGGCGTGGCAGATCGTGTGGGACATCCGCCTGCCCCGTACCCTGGGCGCCTGGTGCGCGGGTGCGCTGTTGGGGCTGGCCGGCGCGGTGGCGCAGGGCCTGTTTCGCAACCCCCTGGCCGATCCGTACCTGCTGGGCAGTGCTTCCGGCGCATCGCTGGGGGTGGCCACGGCGCTGGCGCTGATGGGCGGCGGTGCAGGCATGGTGGGTGGCAGCAAGGGGGCCATTGCGGCGATGGTGTTTTCAGGCCACTGGCTGGTTCGGCTGGGGCTGACTGGTGCAGCGTTTGGCGGGGCTGTGCTGGCGGTGCTGCTCACGCTGGCGCTCGCGCGCGGCGTGCAGCACACGCTGCGGCTGCTGCTGGCCGGGGTGATCGTGGGCGTGGTGCTGGGGGCGCTCACCTCGCTCATCCTGCTGATATCGCCCGATTCGTTGCAGGCCATGCAGGCCTTTTTGCTGGGTTCCACCGGCTTTGTGGGGTGGACATCGTGCGTGCTGATGGCGGGCGTGTGGCTGGTTTGCCTGGTGGCCGCCTGGGCCCTGGCACGTGTGCTGGATGGCTTGGCGCTGGGTGAATCCACCGCCCACAGCCTGGGCTTGCCGCTGGCGCCGCTGCGGGCGGCGCTGGTGGCGGTGTTGGCACTGGCCACGGGTACGGCGGTGGCGCAGACCGGCCTGATCGCTTTTGTGGGCCTGGCGGCGCCACACCTGGTGCGCGCCGTGGTCAAGGTGCCTCACGGCCGCCTGATGGTTCTCGCCAGCCTGATGGGAGCCGTGCTGCTGGCGGGCGCCGACCTGCTGGCACGCGGGCTGATTGCGCCACAAGAGCTGCCGGTGGGCGTGCTCACGGCCGTGCTGGGCGGGGGCTATCTGCTGTGGCTCATGCACCGCCGCACCGGGCCCGGAGGGCTGCTGTAGATGAACATCGCTCCTGAAAAGATAGCTATTGGCGCAAGCGGGGTAAGCGCCAGCATGGGAAAAGCCGCGATATTGCACCACATCGACCTGCAGATTACTGCAGGCCGCTGGACCAGCATCGTCGGCCCCAATGGCGCGGGCAAGTCCACCCTGCTGCGGGCGCTGGCGGGGCTGCTGCCCAGCAGTGGCAGCGTGCATCTGATGGGGCGGCCGCTGGCCGATTGGCCGCGCAACGAACGGGCGCGCACCCTGTCGTGGTTGGGCCAGAACGAAGCCGCCGCCGACGACCTGTTGGTGTACGACGTGGCCATGCTCGGCCGGCTGCCGCACCAGGCCTGGCTGGCACCGCCCACGGCTGCCGACCACGCCGCGGTGGAGCAGGCCCTGCGCACCACCCAGGCCTGGGACTGGCGCCATCGGCCTTTGTCGCAACTGTCGGGCGGCGAGCGCCAGCGTGTGCTGCTGGCGCGCGCCGTGGCCGTGCAGGCGCAGGTGCTGCTGATGGATGAACCGTTGGCCAACCTGGACCCACCGCACCAGGCCGACTGGCTGTTGTTGGTGCGCGGTCTCGTGGCGCAGGGCAAGACCGTTGTCAGCGTGTTGCACGAGGTCTCGTTCGCGCTGCATGCGGACGAGATCGCCATCCTTGCCGCGGGCCGCTTGTGCCACCATGGCGCCACCCAAGACCCTGCCACCCACCGGGCGGTGGAGCAGGTGTTCGACGACCGCATTGCCATCCACGCCGTGGAGGGCCAGTGGCTTGCGCTGCCGCGCCTCGCGGCCCCGCCACCGCCGTAGGGCCAGGATGCCGCTGTCAACAGAACCTGATCGAAAGAACGTGCATGCAGATTGAAACCCCACCCACCGAAAAACGCTACGACAAGCCCGAGGGCGAACGCCGGGGCCTCATCATCGTCAACACCGGCGACGGCAAAGGCAAAAGCACGGCTGCCTTTGGCCTGGCGCTGCGCGCCCATGGCCGGGGCAAGGCCGTGAAGATTTTCCAGTTCATGAAAGTGCCCACCGCGCGCTTTGGCGAGCACCGCATGTTCGAGCAGATCGGCCTGCCCATCGAAGGGTTGGGCGACGGCTTCAGCTGGAAGAGCAAGGACCTGGAGCACTCGGCCCAGCTCGCGCGCGACGGCTGGGAAAAAGCGCGTGCCGCCATCCTGTCGGGCGAGCACTTTCTGGTGGTGCTCGACGAGATCACCTACCCGCTGATCTACGGCTGGCTGCCGCTGGACGGCGTGCTGCAGACCCTGCGCGAACGGCCCAAGGACGTGCATGTGTGCCTCACCGGCCGCCGCTGCCCGCCCGAAATCATTGAGTTGGCGGACACGGTGACCGAGATGCAGCTCGTCAAACATGCTTTCAAGGCGGGTGTGCCGGCGCAGCGCGGCATTGAAGACTGATGGACCGCACAGGCATGCTCCCACGCCACGCCGCAGGCCGCCTCAGTGTGCCGCGGGGCTGCCGTGGCTGAATCGTCGTTGCTGCTGTGGCTGATGCCGGTGTGGGGCTGGCCGTTTGCCGCGGTGTGGATCGGGGTGCCGCTGCTGGCGCTGGCCTTGGACTGGGTGGTGGGTGAGCCCCCGGCCGCATGGCACCCCGTGGTGTGGATGGGCCAGGCGTTGAACCGGTGCGGCCAGCGGCTGGCGCCTGCTGCACCCGTGGCAAGAGACTTCATGCGTTTTTGGCTCGCAGCGCTTATCTGGTGTGCGCTGGCAGCTATCGTTTTGATAGTTTCATGGGCCGCGCAGCACTTGGTGCTGATGCTGCACGAGCTGCTTGCAGCGGCTTTGTTGGCCGCGCTGCTCAAGCCGATGCTGGCCTGGCGCATGCTGCGCGACGAAGTGCTTGCGGTGGAGGTGGCGCTGGGCCAGTCCCTGCCAGCAGCGCGCGCTCAACTGGCCCGTTTGGTCAGCCGCGATGTGAGCCAGTTGACGGCGACCCAGGTGCGGGAGTCCGCCATCGAATCGCTGGCTGAAAACCTCAACGATTCCGTGGTGGCACCACTGTTCTGGTTTGCATTGCTGGGGTTGCCGGGCGCGGCGCTGTACCGGTTTGCGAACACGGCCGATGCCATGTGGGGCTACCCCGGCATGCGCGGCGGCCGGTATTGGCAGTGGGCGGGCAAGTGGGCTGCACGGGCGGACGACGTGTTGTCGTGGGTGCCTGCGCGCATCACGGCGTTGTTGCTGGCTGTGGGGGCCGGCGGGCTGTCGCTGCCTGCGCTGGTGCGCCAGGCGCGCAGGACGCCTTCACCCAACAGCGGCTGGCCCATGGCCGCCATGGCGCTGGCGCTGAATGTGCGGTTGGCCAAAC
>JBCNOJ010000353.1:0-5521 GCA_039593925.1 Acidovorax sp. | reverse complement strand
CGAAACCGGCATCTTCCAGGGCCGCCCCACCGTGACCATTTCCACGGTGAAGAACAAGACCAGCGAGTACATCGACACCACCAACGTGATGAACTCCATCCAGACCTCTCTGGTCAAGTCGGGCAAGGTGCGCTTCGTGCGCTCCATCAACGAGATGCAGGCCGGTGTGGACGAGCTGCAGCGCCAGAATCAGAGCGGCCTGTACAAGCAGGGCACCACCGCCAAGGTCGGCCAGATGACCGCTGCCAAGTACAGCATGGAGGGTGAGCTGACCAGCATCGTCAAGCAGAACAACACCACCAAGGACGTGTACTACAAGTTCACGCTGAAGCTGTTTGATGTGCAGGAAGGCACGATCGAGTGGCAGGACGAAAAGGAAATCCGGAAGACAAGTAAGCGGTGACATCCCCCTGAGGCGCTGTGCGCCTTCCCCCTTCTCTCGGCTTCGCCGGGAAGGGGGACGCCGCCAGTGCGGCGGGGCGGCCCTTGCACGGCGGCCGCTGGCCTGGGCCGCGCCAGTTTCGAAGGATGTCGGTGCTATTGCTCGCATCCCTCGATAAATCCATGAATTCCCGTTAGCTCACAAGGAGCATCACATGCAACGCAGAATCACCCTCCACACGGCCCTGGCCGTGATCGCGGCCACCACGATGGCTTGGGGCACCGCAGCCCACGCGCAGCAGCCTGGCGCCGCGCCCAAGATCGCCGTGACCGACCTGGCTTACGCCCAGCGCGTGTCCGAATACTTCATGGCCGGCACCTACCAGCGCAGTAGCCAGATGAGCGCGGGCGGCAGCCACAGCGGCGGCTACAGCCACGGCCCCTATGGCGGTGGCGGCTCGCACTCGGGCAGCCACTCGATGCAAGCCTCCGAGCAGGCCAGCGGCACCTATGTGGCCGGGCGCTACAGCTACATCGAGCAGCGCGAACTGGGCGGCTACACCAATGACATCAAGGGCGCCATCCTGCAGGGCACGTATTTCCGCCTGATCCAGGGCAAGGGCTTTGACGCTGGCAAGCCCCAGGCGTCCAAGGCCGAGCAGGTGCTCAACCAGGTGCAAGGCGGCAAGATGGCCACGCCCCAGGCGCAGCCCCAGGTGGCCGATGTGATCAGCCGCATCAAGAAGGGCGAGTTCAATGGCGCCGACTACGTGCTGTTCGGCGTGGTGTCGAGCATCGACTTCACCGATGCCCTGTCGCCGCTGCAAGGCACCACCAGCGCCACGCGCCAGTATGGCCTGCAACTGCTGGCTGATTTCTCGCTGATCAACACCAAGACCTACGAGATCAAGGCTGCGTTCTCCGCCCAGGGCGAGGGCAACGACACCAAGATCCTCTCGGTTCGTGGCGACATCGCCCCGCCCAACCGGGCCAAGGTGATGCGCGAGACCTCGCTGTCGCTGGCGCAGGACGTGTACCAACAGCTCGCCGGGCAACTGGGCTACACCGATGCGCACCTGGCGCGTGGCGTGCGTCCACCCGTGGTGTACCAGCAAGGCGGCCAGCCCATGCCCATGCCGCAACCTCAGCAGCCCGAGCAGGTGCTGATCCTCAAGTGATCTCGCAGCCGTGCGCGCAGTGACGCAACGTCTGTCGCCATGACACGGCAGCACCCCAAGGCCAGCTCTGCGCTGGCCTTTTTTACGGCCTCTGCGGTCGTGGTCGCCGTGGTTGCCGCGTTGTGCGGGTGCGCGTCATCGTCACCGTCACCGGTATTGCAGACGCAGCCTCCTGCGGAGATGTTCACGCGCCGACCGCTGCCAGGGGCCGATGGTGCGACGGTCCAGGCTCTGGAGCGGGGGCCGCGTACGCCGCCACTGCGCTATCGGGTGATCGTCCTTCCAGGTTCAGGCTGCGCGGGGATGGGGCCTATGGCAGATCGCTACTTTGCAGGTCTGCTGCACGCGCAGGTGCTGGTGCTGCACAAGCCGTGGGTGGACCCGCAGGCCAGCACAGTCCCCGCCGATTGCCCGCGCAGCTTTGTGGGGCAGGACCGGCATTCCGCCTGGCTTGCGCACGCCCGAGCCGCGTTGCGCGCCGATGCCGCGCAGCGCAGCGGGCAACCGGTGGTGCCGCAACTGCTGGTGGGTATTTCAGAAGGGGCTGAACTGCTGCCTGCGCTCGCCCCGGAGGTACCGCACCTGGCTGGACTGGTGCTCCTGTCTGCCAGTGGGCTTGACCCGTGGGAAGCGGGCGCGCTGCAGGCCCGCCGCACGG
Source organism: Acidovorax sp. (assembly GCA_039593925.1). Classification (GTDB taxonomy): domain Bacteria; phylum Pseudomonadota; class Gammaproteobacteria; order Burkholderiales; family Burkholderiaceae_C; genus Acidovorax. The sequence goes on along the minus strand of JBCNOJ010000353.1, from coordinate 3,304 downwards.
GCGTAGAAGCCGACTGGACAGCGCTCGGTCATGCCGTGCAAGGCGCGTCGCACGACAGCGCGGTGCTGCAGGGCCGCAGCCTGGGCTACTGGCGCGATCTGCGGAACTGGCCATTGGCACTGCCGTTGCTGCAAGGGCCCTGGCCGCTGCTGCAGGTGTGGGGCAGCGACGATGCGCTGGTGCCTTCGGCTGCCTACGTGCGCTTCGCCCAACAGGCCTCAGCACGTACGGCACCCTTTTGCGCGCGGCGCATGGGCGGCGCAGACCATGGCCTGCAGCGCCCCGATGCGGGCTTCGACGGCATTCAGCAGGTGTGGGCATGGACGGAGCAATGGGCGCGCAATCCGCAAGCTGGTTTGTGTGGGGCACTGCCGCGTTGACCGCCGCGTGGTCAGGGTCCAGCGCCGTGGGTAGCGCCGCCGTGCAGATTGCAGCGCAGATTCCCGCATTCCTTGTCCGCCTCAGCCGGTATGTGGAATCTCCGTCATGCTGACCGTGGGGCCGTCAGTGCGCGGCCGGTGGGGTTCGGCGGATCAGTGAAACAACCAGCGTGACCAGCGTGAGTGGAATCACGAAACCCATCATCACGGCAGAGAACGTGGGCAAAGCAGCGTGGTCCTGCGCGGCCAGGATGAGGTAGCTCACGTAGGCAATGTAGTAGCCCAGAAACACGCCGCCTTCCCAGCGTGCGATCTCGCGCCCCGACAGAAAGATGGGCAGACTGGCCAGTGCCACAGCGAGCATCACCCAGATGTCGAAGGCCAGCACGGAGCTTGGCACGGTGAGGCCCGCGCCGCCTGCCAGCAGGCCCGACAGGCCCAGGCAGCCCAGGATGTTGAAGGTGCTGCTGCCCACGGCGTTGCCCACGGCAATGTCGCGCTCGCCCTTGAGCGCTGCAGCCATCGACGTGGCCACCTCGGGCATGGACGTGCCTGCGGCCACGATGGTGAGGCCGATCACCACGTCGCTCACGCCGAGGGCCTTGGCAGCCGCTACCGAGGCGGTCACCAGCCAGTCCGACCCCAGCACCAGCAGGGCCAGCCCACCGACGATGAGCAGCAGCTGCACCCACAGGCGCGAGTCCCATGCGCCGGCGGCCGGGGGCTGCATGCCGGACTCGTATTCGTTGGCCGGTGCGGCGGCGTTGTTGGCGGCCGCACGGGTCTCACGGCGCGACTGCACGATGAGGAATGCGGTGTAGGCCAGCAGCAGGCCGAAGAACAGCGCGCCGTCCAGCATGCCCAGGCGTCCGTCCAGGCTCAGCACCAGCAGCAGGAGTGATGCGCCGATGAGGATGGGCACTTCCTGGCGGATGATCTGCATGTGCACCACCAGCGGGGCAATCAGCGCGCTCAACCCCAGGATGAACAGCACGTTGAAGATGTTGCTGCCCACCACATTGCCGATCGCCAAGTCGGTCTGGCCGTTGAGCACCGCACCTGCGGACACTGCCATCTCGGGTGCGCTGGTGCCAAAGGCCACGATGGTCAGCCCCACCACCAGCGGCGAGATGCCGAACGACAGCGCCAGCCGGGACGCGCCGCGCACGAGCAGGTTGGCGCCAGCCACCAGGGCCGCGAGGCCGGCTGCAAAGATCAGAAAGTTGAGCACGTAGGCACCTTGTGGGGAGTGGGGATGTACGCAAGGAGAGGGTGGAGCGCAGTGTGCCTGTGGCACGGCAAAACCCCACCCGCGCGGGGCCTTGCCAGGCGCCGGATCAGCGCGGGCGGTACATCTTGAACAGCTGCTCCGGCCCTACGGTGAAATAGTCGGCTGGCCCACCGCCACGCAGGATGTGCCCGGCGCCTGCGGTGTTGTACACGCCGTCTTTCAGCAGCGCGGTATCGATGTGCACGGCCACCACTTCGCCCAGCACCAGCCACGTGTCCACCGCGGCCCCGTCCACGCCGTGCAATTGCAGGATCTGCGTGCTGCGGCATTCAAAGGTGACCGGGCTTTCGGCCACGCGCGGCGGGCGCACGCGGGTGGAGGGCAGGGGGGTGAGGCCGGTCAGCTCGAACTCGCTCACTTCAGGGGGCACAGCGGCGCAGCTCTGGTTCATCGCCTCGGCCAGATCGCGCGTGGCGAGGTTCCATACAAACTCGCCCGTGGCCTGCACGTTGCGCACCGTGTCCTTGAGGCCGATGCTCGCAAAGCCCACGATGGGCGGCACGTAGTTGAAGGCATTGAAGAAGCTGTAGGGGGCTAGGTTGGTGGCGCCAGTGCCGTTCTGGGTGGAAATCCACCCGATGGGGCGCGGCCCCACGATGGCGTTGAACGGGTCGTGCGGCAGGCCGTGGCCCAGGCGAGGCTCGTAGCTGTGAAGGGTGCGTGGGGGCGGGCTGGCGGTCATGGCGGTAGGCGGTGGTGGATTTGGGTGAAGCGCAAGAAAAGCGCAGCTTGCCAGCTTAGAGCCAGAGCGGGTGTGGCGTGCGCCACCGGGTTATTCAAGCGGTTGCTATGCAAAACATAGCTGCTGGCGCTTGATGGTTAACCGCTAGAGGCAAATTTGACCCAGATTTGCAGGTGCGCGCCAGTCTGTGCGGTGTGGGGTGGCCGCCCCACACGGGGCTTCGTTCAGGCGGCCGGGGTTGCACAAGCCTGACGAAATCCCGCAAGCAAGGCGCCGCTTCGGCAACAATGCTTGTCGTACCACTGTCCTGCCCATGAGCCAGCCTCCCCCCTTGCCGCCTGCCGCGGCCGCCGCATTGCCCGCCGCTTCGGGCACGCTGGACCGCCTGCGTGGCGCGGTGCACCAGCTTGCGCAGGCCGAGCGGCTGCAGCGTGCGCTGTTTGCCATTGCCGATCTGTCTGGCGCCGACCTGAGCATGCGCGCCATGCTGGAGCAGCTGCAGGCCATTGTCGGCACCCTGATGTATGCGCGCAATTTGTTCATGGCGCTGTACGACGATGAGGCCGACACGCTGGAGTTCATCTATTTTGTGGACGAGGCCAATGTCGACCTCCCGCCGCTGGGCGTAACGATTCCGATGGCCGACATGCACCAGTCGCTCACCTGGCATCTGGTGCGCGGCGCCACCACCATGCGCGGGTCGATGAACGCGCTGGCGCAGCAGCTGGATGGACGCTTGCAAGCGCTGGGCGGCTATGCGCACGATTGGCTGGGCGTGCCGCTGCGCGACGGCCAGCAGGTGCGTGGCGTGCTGGTGGTGCAAAGCTACGACCAAGGCGGGCGCTATGGCCCCGAGGAGCAGGAGCTGCTGGAGTTTGTGGCCAGCCACGTGCTGACCGCAGTGCAGCGCAAGCAGGCCCGGCAGGACCTGGAGCGCGCCGTGAGCGCGGG
>JBCNOJ010000352.1:0-5524 GCA_039593925.1 Acidovorax sp. | reverse complement strand
CTTCTCGGCGCACCACGGCCAGCAGTTCCAGCACGTCGGCGTCGAGCACGTTCCAGGGGCGGATCTGTTGCTCGATCATGTTGTAACGGGCCTGGGCGACGGGGTCGCTGGTGTTGGCAGAGGTGTTCAGGGGCAGGTTCATGGAATTTCTCCAGGGATGGCGTGGGTCAGGACAAACCCTCGATTTTAGAGGGCTTGGGCGCGTCTGCCCGGGCTGATCCGAACTTGCGGCGTGCCCAACCTGCCAGGTCGTCCATATAGCAATACACCACCGGCACCACCACCAGCGTGAGAAGCGACGAGGTGATCACTCCGCCAATCACCGCCTGGCCCATGGGAGCGCGCTGTTCCGAGCCTTCGGACAGTGCAAATGCCAGTGGCACCATGCCGAAAATCATCGCAAGGGTGGTCATGAGAATGGGGCGCAGCCGCACGCGAGCGGCGAGGAGCAGGGCTTCAGCGCGTGGCAGGCCGGGCACCATGCGCCCTTGGTCGTCTGGATGCTCCTCCCGGGCGCGGATCGCAAAGTCCACCAGCAAGATGGCGTTTTTGGTCACGAGGCCCATGAGCATCACCACCCCGATGATCGAGAACATCGACAGCGTGGACCGGAACATCAGCAGCGCCAGCACCACGCCGATGAGCGTGAGCGGCAGCGAGGTCATGAGCGCCAGCGGCTGCAGGAAGCTCTTGAACTGGCTGGCCAGGATCATGTAGATGAAGATGATCGCCATGGCCAGCGCCGAGATCGCGTAGCCAAACGACTCGGCCATGTTCTTGGTGGAGCCGCCAAACTGATAGCGGTAGCCCGGCGGGAAACTCACGGTCTCCAGCGCCTTGCGGATGTCGGCGGACACCTCGCCAGCTGACCGCTGTGCCACGTTGGCGTTCACGGCCACTTCACGCGTCAGGTCGCGCCGATTGATCTGATTGGCGCCCGTGGATTCGGTCACGGTGGCCACCTGGTTCAGGCGCACGATGCGCGTTGCGCCATCGGCACCCGTCAGCGAAAAGGGCAGGCGTTCCAGATCCTGCGGTGCGGTGCGGGCCTCGGGCGCCAGCCGCACATTCACGTCATAAGTCTGGTCATCGGGCGCGCGCCAGTTGCCGACCGTGGTGCCCGCCACCAGGGTCCGCAACGACGCCGCCATGGGCGCCACCGAGAGGCCCAGGTCTGAGGCCGCGTCCCGTTTCACATCGAGCGCAATCACTGGCTTGTTGGGCTTGGCGCTGGTGTCAAGGTCCACGAGGCCCGGAATGCCGCGAATTTTTTCGGTGACCACCTGGGTCAGGCGCTCCAGCTCTTGCAGGTCAGGCCCTTGCAGAGAGAACTCCACCTGTTTCTGACCACCCACGGCATCCAGCAGGCCCACGTGGGTGATGGTGATGCCCGGCACGGTTTTGAGGCGTTCACGCAGCACGTCGGACATCTGATCCACGCTGCGGCTGCGGTCCTTGCGGTCCACCAGGCGCACGTAGATGTTGGCGTACATCTTGCCCTGGGCGCTGCCTGTGTTGATGGTGGAGAGCGTATAGCGCACCTCCGGCATCTCACGCAGGATGCCTTCCACCTGTTTGGCCTTGGTTTCGGTCGCTTCCAGCGACGAGCCCACAGGCGTGTAGAAGTTGAGAGAGGTCTCGGAAAAATCGGCCTTGGGCACGAATTCGGTGCCCAGCAGCGGCACCATGAAGATGCTCAGCACAAAAATGGCCAACGCAATGCCCATGGTGGCGAGCTTGTGCACCAGCGACCAGCGCAGGATGTGCTGGTAGCCCTCTGCCAGCGCGTCGGTGGCCCGGTCAAACCAGCCGGTCACGCGGCCAATGGTTTTGTCGTAGAAGCTGACCGGCGCTTGCTGCTTGCCATGGGCGTGGATGCTGGGGTCATGCCAGACGCTCGACAGCATCGGGTCGAGCGTGAAACTCACGAACATCGAGATCAGCACCGCGGCCACGATGGTGATGCCGAACTCGTGGAAGAACTTGCCGATGATGCCGCCCATGAAGCCGATGGGCATGAACACGGCCACGATGGAGAGCGTGGTGGCCAGCACGGCCAAGCCAATCTCCTGCGTGCCATCCATTGCCGCGTCGTACGCTCCCTTGCCCATCTGCACGTGCCGCACGATGTTCTCGCGCACCACGATGGCGTCGTCGATCAACAGGCCCACGCACAGGGATAGCGCCATCAGCGTGATCATGTTGATCGTGAAGCCGAACATGTTCATGAACAGGAACGTGCCGATCAGCGCAATGGGCAGGGTAAGGCCCGTGATGACGGTGGAGCGCCACGAGTTCAGGAACAGGAACACGATGAGCACCGTGAGAATGGCGCCTTCGATCAGCGTCTGGCGCACGTTGTCCACCGCCACGCGGATAGGCCGCGAACTGTCGCCAATGGTCTCCAGCCGCACGCCGGGCGGCAACTGGTTCTTCAGCTCGGCCACGGCTGCGTTGAGGCCATCGACCACTTCGATGGTGTTCTCGCCCTGCGACTTCTGAACCGACAGCAGCAGGGTGCGCTGGCCGTTGTAGAGCGCCAGGCTTTCCACCTCTTGGGCACCGTCGTTGACCCGCGCAACCTGGTCCAATCGAACCGGGGCGCCATTTTTGCGCGCGACGATGATCTTGCCGAAGTCCTCGGGCCGCTGCATGCGCGCGTCGATCTGCACCACGCGCTCTTGCGCGAGCGACCGGATGGAGCCTACGGGCAAGTCCTGGTTCTCATTGCGCACGGCGGTGGCCACCTGGTCCGGTGTCACGCCGAAGGCTTCGAGCGCCTGCGGGTTCAGGTAGATGTTGATTTCGCGTTTCGTGGCACCCACCAGGCTCACCGCGCCCACGCCGCGCACGTTTTCCAGGCGCTTCTTGAGGATCTGCTCGGACCAGGTGGTCAATTCGACGGCGCTGCGGTTTGATTTTTCATCGGGCAGCACGGCCAGCGACCACACGGCGCGGCTGGCAGGGTCGAAGCGCAGCACGCGCGGCTCCTTGACCTCGGTGCGCAGGTTGGGGCGCACGGTGGCCACCTTCTCACGCACGTCTTCGGCGGCCTTGCGGCCATCGATGTGCAGCTGGAACTCGATGATGACGACCGCAGTGCCCTCATAGCTGCGAGAAGTCAGCGCATTGATGCCAGCAATCGAATTGACGCCTTCCTCGATCTTCTTGGTGACTTCGCTCTCGACAATTTCAGGCGATGCACCCGGGTAGTCCACGGTGACCACCACCACCGGGAAGTCGATGTTGGGGAATTGATCGACCTTGAGGCGCTGGTACGAAAACAGACCCAGCACGACGATGGCGAGCATCACCATCGTGGCGAACACAGGGTTCTTGAGGCTGACTTTGGTGAACCACATGGCGTGCCGCTCAGGGTTTGGCGGAGGCCGCTGCGGTGCCTGCTGTGCCTGCGGTGGCGATGGCCGTGCCTTCGCGCAACTGGCCGATGCGCCCTGCGATGACTGCGGTGCCAGCCGGTACACCCTCGATGGCCACCAGGGTCTGGCCGCCCACCACGGTCCGCAGGCCCAGCTTCACTTCCCCATAGGCCACGCGGCCATCTTTCACGGTCTGCAGATAGGGTGCGGGTCGGTCGGTGCGCACGGCGTCCAGCGGAACCGAAAGCACGTCGGCCGTGCCGGTGTCCAGCGTGCCCTGTACAAACAGCCCCTGGCGCAGCGGTGCCGCGCCTGCGGGTTGTTCCACCCGCAGGTACACGGGCACGGTGCGGCTACCCGCTTGGGCCGTGGGGCTGATGCGGGCGACCGTGGCGGTTACCCCTGTGGGCACACCTTCTATAGCGAGTTGTGCCTTTTGCCCCACACGCACCGCCACCGAGTCCGCTGGAGTCAGCAGTGCTTCCAGCTCCAGGCGCGAAAGGTCCACCACCTCCACGACCCGGGCATCTACCGCCACCCGCTCGCCGGGCTGGGCCAGGCGCTGCGCGACATAGCCATTGATCGGGCTCTTCAATACCGTGTCGTCGAGCGCCTTGCGCGCCACATCGGCCGCCGCCACGGCCGCCTGGTAAGTGGACTGGGCTGCTTCGAGGCTGGCCTGGGAGGTGACGAGCGCGGTGGGCGAAATGAAGCCCTGGTCCACCAACGCGCGGTTGTTGGTGTACTGGCGCTGGTTGATGTCCACCTGAGACTTGGCGGCGTCTGCCTGCTGCTGGGCCTGGCGCAATCTCGCGCGTGCTTCCGTGGGCTCAATGCGCGCCACTTCCTGGCCTGCCTTGACGGAATCGCCTTCGCGCAGCGTCAACCCCTGAAGTTCGCCCCCGACGCGGGCTTTGACCATGGCCGTCTCCACGGCACGCAACGACCCCGAGACCGGCACACCCACGCTCAACGATCGGCGCTGCACCGACACCACTTCGTCGGCAGCAAGTTGCAGCGGGGCAGAGGCCGCAGCACTGGCCGCTGCCGCTGCCTGCGCTTGCTGGGCCTGCCGCGCCGCCATTGCATGCCAAACGCCGGCGCCAAGCGCTACCAGCACGGCGGCAGCCACCACCCAGGATATCCAGCGTTTCATGATGGTCAGACCGAAGAAGAAGGGGAGAGAGACGACGCCGTGGGTGTGCACAGGCCGTGAAGCAGCGCGTCCACATGCGTTGCGATGTAGTGTTCGGGCGTGAAACCCGCACCTTCGGGCACGCAGGCGCCCACCGAGTGTTTCCACATCATCAGGAAGATCATTGGAGCCACCACCACATACGCAGCGTGGTTCAGGTCCAGAGGGCGAAACTCACCACTGTCGATGCCGCGCTGCAAGATGCGGCGCACCAGCGCTTGGCCAGGCTGTATCACTTCATGCTGATAGAACGCGGTGATTTCGGGGAAATTCTGGGCCTCGCTGATCATCAGCTTGGTGATGCCGGATGCCTTGGTGCAGCCAATGCGCTCCCACCACACTTGGTAGCAATAGCGCAGCAAATCGCTGGCGCTGCCTTCAAAACTCTCGAGCTCGGCGTTCCATTCTGCAAAACGGCCGGCAATGTTTTCGCGCACGACCGCCTTGAACAGCTCTTCCTTGCTGGGAAAGTACAGGAAGAGGGTGCCTTTGGACACGCCAGCGCGGGAAGCCACCTCGTCCACGCGGGTTGCCGCAAAACCTTTTTCGACAAACAGCTCCAGCGCAGCTTCCAGCAACTCGCCAGGGCGAGCCTCCTTCCGCCGCTCGCGTTTGGTGGCAGCTGTGTGGGCAGAAGGGGCGGGGGGCGTGGGGGACAAAACGGTGTGGCGTTAATGACTGACTGGTTAGTAATGTAGCAAGACCCGCAAAAGCCGTCAATGTGCTCTGGGCGTTGCGCGCACCAAAATGGCAGAGCGTCAAACAGGGTGGACTGGCGTGTTAGTTGCTTGGCTGAGTGCTGCACTCTGGCGGAGCGTTGGATCTGCGTCGAGCATGGGCCCAACGCAAACTGCGTAATGAGGTTCAAGGGGTTGGAAGGCGGTGCTTGACAGTCTGCAACCAACGTCGCCGCAAATGTCTTCAACACGGACAGATTTCCTCCTAAATG
>JBCNOJ010000351.1:0-5564 GCA_039593925.1 Acidovorax sp. | reverse complement strand
GGCACACCGCCGGTGCCCTGCACGGCAGAAGCCACCACCACACGGAACTGCTTCAGATCCACCGGTTTGGTCAGGTAGTCGAACGCGCCCGCGCGCAACGCCTCGACGGCGTTTTCCGCGGAGCCGTAGGCGGTCATGACCACGCAGCGCTCGCGGCGCTGTTGGTCACGCAGGTCCTGCAGCAGCTCCATGCCAAAACCGTCGGGCAGGCGCATGTCTGTGATGACGGCATCAAACCTGTGGGCCTTGAGTTGTTCGCGGGCCTCTGCCACGGTCGAAGCCGTATCCACGCGATAGCCTTCGCGCAAGAGCGTGAGCTCGTACAGCGTGCGCAGATCGGGTTCGTCGTCCACGACAAGAATGGATGCGGCAGAGGCGTTCATGACAGGGCGGAGGGCAAAGGCCGCGCGGTGCGTGGGCGATGAATGGGCATGACAGTTTCAAACCACGATGGTGTCAAACAGCGAAGCGGAGTCACTGGGGCGGGTGATGCGGCGGAACGCGACAGTGAACGCATTGCCACCGATCTCGCCACGTTCAGTGGACCGGTTCAACCGCTGGTAGCTGATGGATGCGCCGTGGCGCTGGCACAGTTCGCGGCAAATATAAAGGCCCAGGCCGCTGGAGCGGCTTTCAGAGGAAAAGAAGGGTTCAAAAAGATGGCGCTCCACCGACTTGTCCATCGGCGCACCGTTGCTCCAGACCTGGAGGCTGACTTGTCCCGAGGGGGCGGTTCGGGTGGTGATGGCGAGCGCGTCTGGCTCCGGGCCCATGTAGCGCAACGCGTTGTCCAACAGGTTGACCAACACACGCCGCAGGTGCTCGGCATCGAATTCCACGTGGGTGCCGCTGGCTTCCAGTTGCACCTGGGCGCGGCGCCGGGCTGGCTCATGGGCTTGCCAGTCGTTCCATATCTGGGCCACGGTGTCGTCCAGCGCCAGCGTGGATGCGGGCGCATGGCTGATCTGGTGCTGCACGCGGGCAATGTCCAGCACCTCTTCGGCGATGCGGGCCAGGCGGTCGGCATTCTGCTGCACCATGCCTGCCAAGCGCTTTTGGGCGGGGTCGTGCAAGTCTTCTTCCAGCAGCGCATTGGCCTGAACGATGGCGGCGAGCGGATTGCGGATTTCATGCGCCACGGCCGCAGACATGCGCCCCATGGCCGCCAGCTTTTCCGTTCGCAGGCGCGCTTCCATCTCGCGAAGGTCGTGCAGGAACATCACGCACAGCCGCTCGCTGCGTGTCTGGTTCGCCGCTTCGCGGGTGGAGGTCAGCCAGGTGCGCACATGCAGTCCAGTGGGGCTTTGTCCCGGGTGCAGCAGGTCCACGTCCACCGTCTGGGGCTGTTCCTGGCGAAACGTGCGCCGCGCTAGCAGCACCAGCGGGTGCCAAGGGGCTTCCGATGCCAGGGCGAATGGAGGCACCGGCAGGGCCTGGCTACCCAGCAGTTGCAGCCCGGCAGGGTTGGCAAGCCGCACGGTATCGTTTTCGTCCACCACCAGCACCCCATCGGTCAGGTTCTGGATGACCAAGGCGCTGACTTGCGCCTGCACCTTTGCCGCCACCTGGCTCTGTTGTGCCAGCTCCTGCTCCCGCGTCAATCGGGTGGCTAACTGGTGCACCAGGTAGCTCACGATGAAGTAACCCGAGCCGGTGAGCGCGCTTTGCAGATACCGCTGCGCTTCATCCGCACCCGATCGGGTGCCCAGCCACCAGGCCCAGGCCAGCAGCAGCAGCGTGACCCCGGCGGTGGTACCCAGCGCGAGGGTCAGCGTGCCCAGCACTGCAGCCATCAGAATAGGAAGCCCGAACAGAGGGGTGAAATTCATGGTGCCCACATGCAGCAACTGCAGTGCGGTGATCGCCGCAAGGTCCACTCCGATGGAAGGCAGCCACTGCGGGCCAGCACCGGGAGAAGGCGGGCCGTGCCGCGCCAGCACCCGCAGCAGCACCGTCGCTGCCAGGTAGGCCAGGCACACCGCCAGCACGCCCCGTTCGGTCATCTGATTGACCATCTGCCCGGCACCTTGCAGGATCAGCAAGGCCAGCGCCACCATTACCCGGGCAGTGAGGAACCCTCGCCACAGGCGCACAAACGGCGCATCTGCCGCTGACCATAACGTGCCGGCCGTCGGTGATTGCATCGATGTCAGGCCGGGCCGAGGCGCCGGTGTTCGGCGCAACAGTAAGCGTCGCGGCCCACCATCAACGCGTCCGGCTGTGGAATGTGCACGCCGCAATGGGCGCAGGCGAGCATGTCCTGCGGCAGGGCGGGCATCGGGGGCGCCTTTGGTGCAGAGGTGTCGGCCACCCGGCGGCTGCGCCAGATTCCAAACGCCACAACAAGCACCACAAGCAGGACCAGGTACTTCATGGGGCGCGGCCCAGCACAACTTCCATCACGAACCGGGAGCCTACGTAAGCCAGCAGCAGCAGCGTCGAGCCGACATACAGCACCCGCACGGCATTGCGGCCGCGCCAACCGAAGCGCGCCCGGCCCAGCAGCAGGGTGGCAAAGGTCAGCCACGACAGCAGCGAAAAGATGGCCTTGTGGTCCCAGCGCCAGGCGCGGCCATACAAGGTATCCCCAAAGAGCCAGCCCGCCAGCAGCGTGGCGGTGAGCAGCACGAAACCCGCGGTCACGAAGCGGAAGGTCAGGCGCTCCAAGGTGAGCAAAGGAATGCCGCTGTGCGGATCTTCGGCCTGGCGGATGTGGCGTTCCGCGCGCGTCATGAGCCAGGCATGCACCACCGCTGCGGCAAACAGCCCGTAGCAGGCAATACCCAGCGCGAGGTGCAGCGGCAACCAGGCGGATGCAGCGACATGCAGCGGCTGACCCGGAAACAACACGGCCAGCACGATGGTTGCAGCGCCGAGCGCGGCCAGCACCCAGCGTGCCTGCATCTGCGGGAACAGTTGCCGCTCCACGGCGTACACCGTCAGCACCAGCCAGGCCGTCATCGACAGCGCGGGCGCAAAACCGAAGCGGGGCGCCTCGCCCCACAGGCCCCAGACCAGCACGGCGCCGTGCAGCGTCCAGGCCAGCAGCAGCGCATTGCGCGACGCCACGGCACTCAGGCGGGACGCCGCCGCAGCGGGAACGGCGTAGGCCATGGCAGCCGCCAGGGCAAGAAGCCAACTGACGGGGGAGCTACTCGCTAAAATCATGGGTCACAGTTTAGCCTTTCGCCCCACCGCCAGCGCCCTGGCGGGCTTGCGCGCTCCGCCCAGCGTTGATGCCGCGCAGGCAACACCGGAACTTCTCTCTATGGCCTCCGCCCTTACCGACAAACTCACGCGCCTCGTCAAAGAGATGCGTGGCCAGGCCCGCATCACCGAAGCCAATGTGCAGGACATGCTGCGCGAAGTGCGCATGGCGCTGCTCGAAGCCGACGTGGCCCTGCCCGTGGTGCGCGACTTCATCGCCCGCGTCAAGGAAAAGGCCCTGGGCCAGGAGGTGCTGGGCTCGCTCAAGCCCGGGCAGACCCTGGTCAGCATCGTCAACCGCGAGCTGGCAGCCACCATGGGCGAAGGTGTGGCCGACATCAACCTGGCCGCCCAGCCGCCTGCCGTGATCCTGATGGCTGGCCTGCAGGGCGCGGGCAAGACCACCACCACCGCCAAACTGGCCAAGCACCTGATCGAAAAGCGCAAGAAGAAGGTGCTGACCGTGTCGGGCGACGTTTACCGCCCGGCGGCCATCGAGCAGCTCAAGACCGTCACCAAACAGGCCGGTGCCGAATGGTTCCCCAGCACGCCCGACCAGAAGCCGCTGGACATTGCGCACGCCGCGCTGGACTACGCGCGCAAGCACTTCTTTGACGTGCTGCTGGTGGATACGGCCGGGCGTCTTGCCATCGACGAAGCCTTGATGAAGGAAATCAAGGACCTGCACGCCGCGGTAAAGCCGGTGGAGACCTTGTTCGTGGTGGATGCCATGCAGGGCCAGGACGCGATCAACACGGCCAAGGCCTTCAAGGAGGCGCTGCCCCTGACCGGCATCGTGCTGACCAAGCTGGATGGCGATTCCCGCGGCGGTGCGGCGTTGTCGGTGCGGCAGATCACGGGTGCGCCCATCAAGTTTGCCGGGGTTTCCGAAAAGATCGATGGCCTGGAGGTGTTTGATGCCGAACGCCATGCGGGCCGCATTCTGGGTATGGGCGACATCGTCGCGCTCGTGGAGCAGGTCACCGCCGGGGTGGACATGGAGGCAGCCCAAAAGCTGGCCGCCAAGGTCAAGAGCGGCGACGGCTTTGACTTGAACGACTTTCTCTCGCAGATCCAGCAGATGAAACAGATGGGCGGCCTCTCCAGCCTGATGGACAAGCTGCCGTCTCAGCTCACGGCCAAGGCTGGCGCGGTGGACATGGACAAGGCCGAGAAGGACATCAAGCGCAAGGAAGGCATCATCCAGAGCATGACGCCCCAGGAGCGCCGCAAGCCCGAAATCATCAAGGCCACCCGCAAGAAGCGCATTGCCAGTGGCGCGGGCGTGCAGGTGCAAGAAGTCAACCGCCTGCTCAAGGAGTTTGAGCAGATGCAGGACATGATGAAGAAGATGAAGGGCGGCGGCCTGATGAAGATGATGAAGAAGATGGGTGGCATGAAGGGCCTGGGCGGCGGTGGCATGCCCAAGATGCCGTTTTAAGCCTGACCGGCCCATCCCAACGGCCCCTCTTTTCCCGTCTCCTCCACTGTTTACCGGGCGGCGGAAAATCAAAAAAGCCCCAGGCGAAGTTTCATTGCCTGGGGCTTTTCTTTTGTGGAGAACGGAGGATGGGTTGGCCGGCTGCCTTGACTGAGTCCCGAGCGCGCGGGGTGCGTTAGATAAAACTCAGGGTGCTTGCTGCAGCCATTGGCCCAGCGGCTCTTCTGCCCAGGCTTTGGCTTCCTCGCCCACAAACATGCGGGGGCGTGAGGGCGGGAGCTTGCGGCGCTTTTCCTGCGCGGCGATGGCCTTTTGTGCTTCGTTCATCCATTCCGTTGCCGATCGGCTGCCTGCGTCGGGCTGGCCGAACAAGGCCTCTGCAAACGGCGTGTGGTTGCCGGGGTAGCGGCAGTTGAACGTGGTGCGCCGCACGTCGGTGGCTGTGAGCACCACGCGGTTGGGTGCCTTCAACGGTTCGATAAATGCTCCGCTGTAGCAGGCGGACAACACGACCAGCGTGGGCACGTCCTTGAGGGGCGCGAGCGCTTCGCTCAGCATGCGTGGCGTGATGGGTTGCAGGTGCTTGCCGGCTGCGTTGATGTTCAGCAGGCCCGGGTTGCTGTGGGTAGAGATGAAAAGCAGCACCCGGTCGCGCGGACGGGCTACCTCGGCGGTCTTGGACATGACCAGCGCGAAGTTCTCTGCAGTGACCTGCGGCCAGTCGCTGCTCTGGTCACGGGCGGGGTTGGCCAGCTTTACGAGCAGTGCATTGGCGTCGATTTCCTTCACCCACTTCTCTGCCAGTTCGACATCGTTGCGAAACGCCTTGGCCTGCGAATGCATGGCCAGCCCCGCAAAGATGATGCGGCCAGGGGGTTCTGCCGGTGCAGGGGGGGGCAGGGGGGAGGGCGCCTCC
>JBCNOJ010000350.1:0-5586 GCA_039593925.1 Acidovorax sp. | reverse complement strand
CGGCCTGGATGCTCACGCCCGACCTGAAGCTGCCCGGCAAGATGCGCCTGAAGGAATCGCGCCGCGTGCCGATGTGGAACGGCCCCATCGAATGCCGCATGTTCCGCTTCGACATGATCAAGGGCGCCGTGCGCGACCGGGCTGCCAAGTCTGCCCCCGACGGCGGCCGGCGCCATGAAGGTTGAACTGCGACTGCCCGCCGAGGTACAGGCGGACGATCCCGCGCGCCCCGTGGTGGTGGACACCAACGTGGCGCTGGACCTGCTGATCTTCAGCGACCCGCGCACCGCCCCGCTGCGCACGCTGCTCGCGCAGGGGCGCCTCGCCTGGATTGCCACCCAGGTCATGCGCGACGAACTGGAGCGCGTGCTGGCCTATCCGCACATCGCCGAGCGCATGGACTACTACCGCGTGGACGCCGCGCAGGTGCTGGCCGCGTTCGACGCCCAGGTGCGGCTTGTGGAGATCGCACCCAAGGTGGCCTATGTGTGCAAGGACGCGGACGACCAGAAGTTCATCGACCTGGCCGCTGCGCACAGCGCCATCCTGCTGAGCAAGGACAAGGCGGTGATCTGCATGCGCAAGCGATTGGCGAACCTGGGGGCGGATGTGGCAACGGAACTGCTGCTGGGAAATGGAATGGCATGCGCATAAAATATGCGCATGTTTTCTGCCGGAGACGCCGCCATGCTTCGTTTCGACAACGCACCCAAAAAATCCACCAATCTGTCGCTGAACAGCAAGGTGCTGGAAGCTGCGCGCGATATGGGCATGAACATTTCCCAAACGGTGGATGAGCTACTGGCCGCAGAAGTCCAGCGCCGTTATTGGCAACATTGGAACAGCGCCAATCAGGATGCCATCGCGGCCTACAACGCGCGCATCGAGAGCGAGGATTTGCCGCTTGCACAGTACCGGAGTTTTTGACCTGTGGCGCGTTTTGATGTCTACCGGCACCCCGACGCTGCGCAGCGTGCCACCACGCCCTTTCTGCTGGATGTGCAAAACGAGTACATCAGCGGCTTGCAAACGCGGGTGGTGCTGCCCCTGCGCAGCGCCGAGCGCGTGACGATACCGTTGCGCGACCTTAATCCTGCGATGGAAGTCGACGGCATAAAGGTCATTCTTGACACGGCCGCCATCGGCGCAGTGCCCCTATCCTTCTTAAAAATTACGGTGACTAACCTGCAAGTGCAGGCCGACTTGATTACCAACGCACTGGATGCGCTTTTTGGTGCGTACTGACAACGCGCGGGCGGTCAGCCGCTTTGCAGAAATGTTTTGCTGCGTTAATCACCGGAGGCGTGCAATGTTGCAGGATCGCCGGACTCATCGATTGCGCTAACACCACGTCACGAGCCATCTGCATGGCGTGTGGTCGTTTTCCACCTAGTCTGCTCAGCGGTCGAAAGTAAAGTCGCTGGCCGCATGCACCTGCCATGCGCCTTCGCCCTGAAGTTCGAGCACATGCGTGTGGTGCCGCAGCACCGCCGGTCGGTGGGCGATGCTGATGAGCGTGGTGCCGCTGGCGCGCAGGCGTTCATACAGCGCAGCCTCGTTGGCGCTGTCGAGGGCACTGGTGGCCTCGTCCAGGATGACGATGCGCGGCTGGCGCGCCAGCACGCGGGCGAAGGCCAGCCGTTGCTGCTCGCCGATCGACAACTGCTTTTCCCAGTCGTGCGACGCGCTCAGTCCGCCCACCCGCTCTGCCAGGGATTCCAGTTGCACCTCGCGCAGCAGAGCCAGAAGTTCCTCGTCCTGCAGGCGGGTTTCCTTGCTGGGGTAGATGATCTGGCTGCGCAAGGTATCGAGCTGCATGTAAGGGCGTTGCGGCAGGAAGAACACGTCTTCCATCGGCGGGTGCTGAACCGCACCGCTGCCGGTGCGCCACAGGCCCGCAATCGCACGCAGCAGCGAGCTTTTGCCGCAGCCGCTCGGGCCGGTGATCAGCAGCGCGTCGCCAGGTTGCAGTTGCAGCGACAAATCCTGCACCAGCAGGCGCCCGAACTGCGGGGTGTAAAGCGTGAGCCCTTCAATCACCAGCGTCTCGCCCACCCGCGCAGCGATCTGCGGCGGGGCATCGCCTTCCGTTGGGATGTGCGAGCCAGGGGCGTGTGTGGCGGGCGGTGCCACCTGTACCGGTGGAATGGGGGCGGCGGCATCCATCACGCCCCGCCGGGGCGTGGCAGGCACTTGGGCCCAGGGGGTGGGCGCGGCAGGCGTTTGCAGCACCACCTGCGACAGTGCGTGCAGCCGGTCAATGCCAGCCACGAAGCGGCTCAGGCTCTCGAAGTTGTCCACGATGAGCGACACGGCCCCCAGCACGGCCGCGAAGGCGCCTGCGGCCTGGATGGCGCGGCCCACCTCCAGCTCGCCCGAGAGCACGCCGTTGGCGAGGATGATGCTGGGCAACACCAGCGTGAGCTGGCTGAACGAACGCTGGAACAGGTTGAGCGAGCGCTGCTTCTTGATGAGCCGCTTGTAGTTGGTGAACGCAGCCTCGAAGCGGTGGTTGATCTGTGCGCGTTCCTGCAGCTCGCCGCGGTAAAAGGCGATGGACTCCGCGTTCTCCCGCAGCCGCATCAGCCCGAAGCGGAAATCCGCCTCGCGCCGGATCTGCCAGAAGTTCAGCCGGATCAGCGGTGCGCCGAAGAAGTACAGCGCACCGAAGGTGCCCAGCAGCGCGTACACGGCCAGAAAGGCCACCAGCGTCTTGGAGATGGACCACAACACGGCGCTGAACGCCACCAGCTGCATCAGCGAGCCCAGGAAGATCAGCAGGAAGTGCGTGGAGCGGCCTGTGAAGGTGTTGATGTCTTCGCTGATGCGCTGGTCCGGGTTGTCGATGCCGCTGCTGGCGCCAATCTCGTAGTACTTGCGGTCACCCAGGTAGCCGTCGAGAAACCGGTGCGTGAGCCAGCGCCGCCAGTGGTTCGAAAACGCGTCGCGCATGTAGTAGTAGAACGCGTACACCGGCACGGCGAATGCCAGCACCACCAGGCTGCCGCGCACGGCAGACCAGAAGCGGTCGGCCTGCTTGGCGGCCAGCGCCGAGGTCATCTCGCCGGTCTTGTCGATCAGCATCACCGCGAGTTGCGTCTCGCAAACCATCAGGCCGATGAGCAGCGCCAACAGGCCCCAGGCGGTGCGTTTTTTGTCGCCGCTCCAATAGGGGCGCGCCACGCTCATGAACTGTTTCCAGGCGGCCAGGGACAGGGTGGGTGGACGGCGCCTGCGCGAAGGCTTCGATGCACCTGCAGTGGGTGAAGCGGAATCTGAAGCGGGAGGGGAAAAGGGCGATGCGGGCTGAGGGGCGGGAGGCAGGGAGGCGGTGCTGGAATCAGACGCAGACAGGGCGTCAGGGGCCGGAAACACGGCAGCGGGAATGGACATGAGCGGGGCGAAAAGAGGCAGCAGGTGAAAGCACCGACTGCACGATAGGCGGCGCCGCTGCGGCACTCTGTCAGCCGACGGCTACAGGCCGCTAAGGACGGCGGCCTATCGCGCCAGGATGGCGGCTTTGTTCCTGGTTGTCTGTCCACCTGCGTGACCGGCGCCTGACAAAAATTTCTCTCGCGCCGTTGTCACGTTGCGTCATGCTGACTTGCACTGCCTGCGGTGGAGCGCCTGGCCTGGGCCACTTCGCGGAGTTTTCGGCCGCTTTGGCCCGCTTTATGGGCCTTGTGGGCCCAGCAACCCATAGGCAGCGCGCACCCGTTGCAGGTCGCGCCCCAGCTTGCGGCTTTCGGGCAGGTGGCGCATCCAGCGCATGCGGTGGATGCTGGTGGCCAGCATAGCCTGCATCTCGCTGCTGGCGCGCGCCACCCACGCGGCCCAGCGCTCGCGCGCTTCGGGCAGGGTGCCGCTGGCCTGCAGGTAGATGGCGGTGGAGTGGGCATAACACAGCGCATCGCGCACATGGCACAGCGGCAGCGGCAGCACAGCGGCGGGGTCGTCTTCAAAGTCGATGCAGGCCACCTCGCCGTCCGGGCAGCGCACCAGGTTGCGCGCAAACGCCTGGCTCAGGCAGGTGCCCTGGCGGTGTACCTGGGCGAGCGTATCCAGCCCCTGCTGCCACAGTGCCAGCACGGCGGCAGTGTCGCCGGCCTGCACGGCGTGGTCGATCTCGTTGCCCAGCGAATGGGTCTCTTCGCCCGTGCGGCCCAGGTGGCGCATGGCAAAGCCCTGGGGCTGCGCCGCCAGCACCACCGGCACGCGGATGCCGCGCGACGCCAGGTCGCGAAGGCGCTGCACCTCGGTGGCAATGGCGGCGGGGCCGCCCGGGTTGGGCACCGGCCGCAGCACGGGCAGGCGCAGCAGGCCCGCGAGCACCGCCATGGCGCGGTAGCGGCCCATGCCGTGGGGGGCACCAGCACGCTTGATCCAGATCTGCTCATCGCCCAGCACGTGGCTCATCACGTTGTGGGGCTGCGTGGCCAGTTGCTGCCGCAAAAAAGCGGCGTAGTCGGTGGCCGGGCTAAGTTCTGGCGGATGCTGCGCCTCACTCATACGGCAGCGTCTCCTGCCACCACGGCGGCCGTGCCTGCGGCGGCGGCTTGGGCCACCTCCACATGGTGCGGCTTGGAGGGCTCCAACGCGGGCTCGCTGGCTTGAAAGCTGTGCGCACTGGCCAGGGGCCAATAGAGGCGGAACACGTTGTGCTGCGCGTCCAGTGGGCCCAGCAAGGCGCCCGGCTGCATGCGGGTGATCAGGTTCGAAAGCAGGCGCACCTCGGTGTCGCTGATGCGGCGCACGATGTGGTGGGCGGTGATGTCTTGCGGGTGCCGCAGGCCGGCGGCCTGCACCAGCTCTTGCAGCGCGTGCAGTGTGCTGTGGTGGAACTGCGCCACGCGCGTGGCCTTGTCGGGCACCACCAGGGCCTGCTGGCGCAGCGGGTCCTGCGTGGTCACGCCGGTGGGGCAGTGGCCGGTGTGGCAAGCCTGGGCCTGGATGCAGCCCAGCGCCATCATGAAGCCGCGCCCCGCGTTGCACCAATCGGCACCCAACGCCATCATGCGGGCGATGTCGAAAGCGCTAATGACCTTGCCTGCGCAGCCGATGCGCACGCGGTCGCGCAGGTTCACGCCCACCAGCGTGTTGTGCACCAGCAGCAGGCCTTCCTGCAGCGGTGCGCCCACGTGGTCGGTGAACTCCACCGGCGCGGCACCCGTGCCGCCCTCGGCGCCGTCAACCACGATGAAGTCGGGTGAGATGCCCGTGACCAGCATGGCCTTGACGATGGCAAACCACTCCCACGGGTGGCCCAGGCAGAACTTGAAGCCCGTGGGCTTGCCGCCCGACAGGGTGCGCAGGTGGGCGATGAACAGCATCATCTCCACCGGCGTGGAAAACGCACTGTGTGATGCGGGCGAAATGCAGGCCTCCCCTTCCTGCACGCCCCGCGCGGCGGCGATCTCTGCCGTGACCTTGGCGCCGGGCAGGATGCCGCCATGGCCCGGTTTGGCGCCCTGGCTGAGTTTCAGCTCGATCATCTTGACCTGCGGGTCGGTGGCGTTGGCGGTAAAGCGCTCTTCGCTGAATGTGCCATCGGGGTTGCGGCAGCCAAAGTAGCCCGAGCCGATTTCC
>JBCNOJ010000035.1:0-18394 GCA_039593925.1 Acidovorax sp. | reverse complement strand
TGACCTGGGCCAGCGCCGCACAGCGGCGTTGCGTGCCCCCGTAGCGCGGCCGGGTGTGGAAGGATCGCCTCATCCACCCTTGCCACCCTGAACCCTTCGATCCAACTGCCCGCCCTGCGCGGGCTTTTTCTTTGCGCGGTCTCCTACAGGCACCGGCAGCGCTGCACCGCCCAATGAAGGCTCTACCACCAAGGAGCCCCGCATGCACAACGATCCCAACGAACACCCCGCGCACAAAGTCCCAGAGCATTTCCCGCTACCCCCTGGCGACCTGCCCCCCAGCACCGAACCACCCACCCTGCCACCACAGCCCAGCCTGCCCCCGGCCTCCAGCACTGGGCCCTATGCCGGAGAGGTGGAGGACGAATCGGGCGACCCGGTGGGGAGACCACCGCGGTTGTGAGTGATAAACCGGCGCCGCCTGCCGGTGAACCATCAGCGCTGATTGCACACGTTGACAGCGCGCTCCTTATGGAGCTGCCGGGGGCTGTGTGCGCGACAGCCGCGGTGACTATTGCTGCAAAGGCAGGCGCATGGCTATTCGGCGGTGCGCAGGCAGACCGCGCGCAGCCTCCGCTTGCAAGATTCCACGCAGGCGCTCGTCAGGCGACGGTACTTGCTGGAACCCCATCCTTGCGTACGCTGGGCCATTCCAGGGTACATCCGTGAAAGTGGTCAGGGTCACAGACTGCAGGCCGCAGCCGCGGGCGTGTTCCGCGGCATGCTGAATCAGGGTCTTGGCAATCCCCCTTCGCTGCCATTCACTGTGTACCGACAGCTCCCAGATGTGCAGCACATCGCCAAACTGCTCTGCCGCCAAAAAGCCGACCAATGCACCTGAGACCGCATGAGCGACCCACAGCGTTCGCTTCTGGATCAGCCTGTGGTGTTCGGCCACAGACGTGACAGCGCTGGTGGCCAACTACCCAAGGCCTGGCACCGATGCGAACAGCTCGCTCGCGGACTTCTCGATGCGCGGAAGTGAGGCGGCGCCCGTTAACTCGGCTAAGCGTACAAGCATGCGCTGTGGCTGAATCACGAAGGAGGGGATTTTGCGCTCAATCTGTTCGCTGACCCGAAAAGCCGAGGCCCGCAGGCGCAAAAAATAAATGCGCTGCGGTCAGGATTTGAAGCCGCTCTTGACAGAAAAACCACTCGCCAGCGCTGGGGGAATGGCTGCGGTTACGTGCTGCCGGTTTGGGGTGCCTCGCTAGGCTTGGTGTGACCATGCGGTGGGGCACATGCTGCGGACCTGGGGGCATGTAAATGTGCCCCCGCTTTTTGAAAATGTGCCCCCAAATTTCTCGGATGGGAGTGGACTGGTCTGGACGGGTACGGACAGCTAGGATGCTGATTTCAAAGGAGAAATAAAAAAAAGTCCGGAAGAGTTTGGACTCTTCCGGACTCGTTCGTGGTGCCGGGGCCGCACCCAAACTCCGCCCCGGAACCCGCATGAATACTGGGTGTGGTTTGACTTTTCGCGGAATGTACCCCCAAATGTACCCCCAGACTGCGAAGGATACCCCCACCATGAAGCTGACAGACGCCAAACTGCGCAACCTGACCGAGCCCGGCAAACACTTCGACGGCGGCGGGCTGTTCCTGGATGTGACCAAGGCGGGCGGCAGGTACTGGCGTTTGAAGTACCGGTACGGCGGCAAAGAGAAGCTGTTGGCGCTGGGGGTGTATCCGGCCGTGGGGCTCAAGGATGCACGCGAGCAGGCTGCAGACGCCCGGACAGTGCTGGCCAGCGGCGGCGACCCCGGCGCATTGCGCAAGGCAGGCAAGGCGCAGGCCGCCCATGAAGCGGCGAACACCTTTGAGGCCGTGGCCCGCGACTGGTACCAGCACCAGGCGGGCCGGTGGGCGCCCGACACGGCCGGGCGCATCCTGGCATCGCTGGTGGCCGACATATTCCCCACACTGGGGACCCGGCCCATGGCCAGCATCAAGCCGGGCGAGGTGCGCGAAGCCATCGTGAAGATTGAGAAACGTGGCGCCGCCGACCAGGCTGGCCGGGTGCTGCAGCGCGTGAAGGCGGTGTACCGCTGGGCGGTGATCCATGAGCGCATCGCTACGAACCCCATGCTTGACCTGGTGCTGTCTGAAATCCTCAAGCCCCGCGAGGTGCAGCACCGGGCGGCTATGGCCGACAAGGAGCTGCCCGAGTTCCTGCGCAAGCTGGACGCCTACGAAGGCGACCCCCACACTGTGCACGCGCTGCGCATGGTGATCCTCACGGCCACGCGCCCGGGCGAGGTGCGCGGTGCACGGTGGGCAGAGTTTGACCTGGATGCAGCGCTGTGGGTGATCCCGCCCGAGCGCATGAAGATGCGGGCAGAGCACCGCGTGCCCCTGTCGCGCCAGGCTGTGGAGGTGCTGCGCAGCATGCAGGCCCTGAGTGGTGAGCGCGACTTGGCGTTCCCGAGCCCCGTCTACCCCAGCAAGCCCCTGAGCGAGAACACGTTCAACTCTGCCCTGGCCCGCATGGGCTACAAGAACACGGCCACGGCCCACGGGTTTCGGGCGCTGTTCTCCACGGTGGCCAACGAGTGCGGCTGGAACCCCGATGTGATCGAGCGCCAGCTCGCCCACAAGGAGCAAAACGAAATCCGGGCGGCCTACCACCGCAGCACCTACATGAAGGACCGCGAGCGCTTGATGCAGTGGTGGGCCGACTACCTGGACGGCCGCAAGGCTGGCAACGTGGTGAAGATGCCCCAGCGTGTCGCATGACTGGGAACCTGGAACCGAATCGAGTGTAAAAAGCAGGATCCACAACCAGACAGGCACATGCCAGCACCACACCACAAGGGCCGCGAGGCCCTTTTTTCATGGGCGCGGCGGTGGGTTTTGAATTTCCTTCGGCACCATTCCGCGCAAAACCGTGGGAACAGTGGGAACAAACTGCATGAATCATGGATTCATGCGGGTTACCGGCTGGTCATGAGTGGGAACAAAGTGGGAACAGACGGGGAACAGAGTGGGAACAAATGAGAATATTTTTAGATAGTGAAAAAATTCATACATATATACCTTTGTTCCCTGCTTTCCCCACGCCCTTTGCGGCCCGCTTTCGCTTGCTTCGTCAGCGCCTGCTGCCTGGTGCCGGTTCCTGTCGCTTGCGCACGTACCCGGAAATGAGCGCGAGCGGGGCTCCCCGGTGCCGCACCCAGCAGCGGGCGGGCGTGCACACGTGTGCACACGGGTCTTTAAGCCTGCGACGTGGCAAATTTACTTACTGAGAATCATTACCAAAATTTGCCAGGTCATCGGCTGCAGGGGAGCCCCACAACAAAACGCTGTGGCGAACGTTCGCGCTGTGTTTTGTTCTGTGGGGTGCTGCGCTGTCGTACTGCTGTGGATAACTTTTCCCGCTAACGTGCACAAAATTTAAGCAAATGCACATCGCCCGCAAACCCGCATGGATGCTGTGTTTCCCGATAATGTGCAGAAATTATCCACAATGCGCACCATATACAACGAGCGTTATGTCAAATAGTGTGCGTGTTTGATATGTATTTTGCACATCATCGGGCATGCGTGCACAATGTCCAGCAACGAAAGGATGCCGCATGACGCTTGATGAGTTTGACGCCGCCCTGGCCGCGCTGGGCTGGAAAGTGAGTGAGTTTTGCCGGGCCACGGGGCTGCATCGCAACACCCCCAGCCGCTGGCGCAATGAGGGCGTGGAGATACCTGGCTGGGTGCCCAAGCACCTGGGGCTTTTGCTGGAGTTGCAGCGGCTGCACGCCGCCTACCTAGTGCCGCCCGACAGCAAGGCGGGGGAGTGATGGCGTCCGATTCGATCTCCACCATCATTCCGCCTGAAGGCATCGATTGGGAGCCCCAAGGCCCCTACGGCTTGCAGCGCTTTAAAGAAGGCGAGGATGGCCGTCTGCTGCGCGTGGACGAGGCGCTGCATTGGATGGGGCACAAGTTGGAGTGGCCCCGAAAGAAATCCCTTTACGCTGTTTTCAGTCATCTGGTTCAACTTGATGAGGCTGATCCTCCACATCGGCGCATGGTGTTGTACGTCATCAATGATGATGACTACGCGCAGCCTTTGGCCATCGGGGACAAGCTAAATCCCAAAACGAAAAGTCTGTGGGGGGAGCTTTCGTACTCTTACCTTGATGCCAGTTCATGGGGGACTGTGCGTGAGATTGCCGACACATGGGAGCAGTCTTGGCCGGGCTATGTGAGTCACACGGATGATTTTTACCGCGTTGGCTGGATCGAGCATTGCAAACAGATGAAGAGGCTCGCTCGCTCTTCTGGGGAAGCGGATTGGGAAGAGGTGTACCGGACGCGCTACTTTATGAGCCTTGAGGATTGGAAGAAACGATGTGCGAAGTTCATGCACTCATTCGGGCGCCTTGCGGTGCCTTTTACGGTTGCCCATGAGCTTTGGAGTTGGGGCACTGTCGTAGAGGAAGCCTCGGCCTCACCTTTCCCTCTCGCAGACTGGCCCGCACTGGTAGCTTATCGAAGGGCAAATACCGGCAGTGACTGGGGCTTGGGAAATCAGATTGCTGTCGCAAGGACTGAGCTGGGGCACCTGGTTCATGGTGGGGCGTCGAAATCCAATGCGCTCGCAGCAATGGCAAAAGAGGTGGGCTTAGGTAGTCGCCAGGCGATGGACAAAGTGTTGTCTGCAGCGCGCAAACGCGCGCCAAAGGTGGTTGCTTCGAACTCGCCCGCCGTCACTTTGGCGCGTGATGGCCGTAAGGTGGCATAACCCCACCCCTTGCCCTGCCTGACCGCCCCGCGATACACTGCGCGCAAGCCGAGAGGCCCGGTGCTTGAAAACACCCCATCCGAAGAGGTAGCAGCCCCCACCTGAAAGCGGGGCTTTGTCACGCCTAAATTCCGGGGTTGGTGCGCTTGCATCATTCCGCCATGATTTCGGGCGGGATGGGGCGAACGGCAACGCCGCCCGCACGGCTTCGGACGTGTTTTCAACATCCCGTCCACCCGCTGCGCTTGAAAACGCAAACGGTGGGTTCCCTTGCTTCCCGAAGGAGTCAAGACCATGACCGCCACCACACCGGCCAGCCGTAGCGCTGCGCCTGCAGAGCCCCATGCGGGCACCATCCCACTCGCTCACCTACAGCCCGTGCTTGCAGCGTTTAACGCCTGCAACCTGGCCAGTTTTTACCTAGAACGCGGCAACGTGGCTGCAGCCCGGCGCAAGCTCGTGCAGGCGCTGGCATCCGTCAACCAGGTGCACACGTGTGCACAGCAGGGTGGTGCAGCATGAGCGCCGCCATCGTTCCTTTGCCTGGTGCTGCTGCTGTGCCCGTTGAGCAGGCGCGCATGGAGCATGCGTTGACTGTGAAGCATCCCGTTTCAATGGCTGGAAGTCGTGTGTTTGAGGTGAGGGAAGGCGTTCCCCTGGCGGACGCAATGGATACGCTGGCGTTGCTACTAGCCACGGCGCAGGCGGCATCGTATGGCGTGGCCACGACGGCAGAAAGCACACCAGAAAACCCCGGCGTGCCATGGGCTACGGTGTATCTGTTGGAGTTGGCTGGCGACTTGCATGCGTCCATCCACGCGGGCTTGAAGCAAGCGCAAGGGAGTGGGCTATGAGCGCCGTCATCATTCCTTTGCCTGGTGCTGCTGCCGCGCCCGTGCAGACCCCCAGGCTGCCACCAGGCCGCCCGCCCAGGAACGTGACCAGCATTAGGCCGGGCAGTTGGTACCGCTCCGTGCGCCAGGTGCGCATGTCCAAAGTGGGCGAGCTGGAGGCGGATGCGCGGCGCTATCGAGACACGGCAGCACGTATGCCCGAGCTGATTGAGCTCTCGCTTTGCAAGGCGGCTTGCTTGGAGGCTGAGGCGCTGGCTTTGCGTGGACTTTTTGGAGGTCCGCATGCAAGTCGATGAAGTGAAGCTATTGGAGAGGGTCGACCGCTTGGCCAGCGCTGTGCAGTTGATGGCGGCAATGCTTGGCACGCGCCTTGATCGCGAGCAGTTTGCGCAGCGCCTTGGCGTACACCGCAACACATTGCGGTCGCGCCTGGCGGTTGATCGCACTATGCCCCGGCCCGGCCGGGATGGCCGATGGCTGCTCAGCGAAATCATTGATTGGGAACAGCGGCAATAGGTTGCAAGCCCGTTGCATGCGGGTTCTTCATTGCGGACCTTTTGTCCTCTATGCGGGCCACGGCGGACGTATGCCACGCAAATGCAACGCGACCCGCTTGGGTTGCATCGCCTGCAATTCCTTCCATACCCGCTTGATCCATGACGGATGTGCGGGGGCTTATATGGAAGGAACCCATCTTCATGCAGGTTGTTCACCAGTCCCGCCCAGTCGTTCCACGTGATCGCCTGGTGCGTCTGCCCGAAGTCGAAGGAATGACAGGGTGCAAGAAATCCACCATCTATCAGATGATCGGCGAAGGCCGCTTTCCCAAGCCCGTGCGCTTGTCTGCCCGGCATGTGGCCTGGGCAGAGACCGCCGTGCTTCAGTGGGTTCAAGACCGCATTGCAGAGGCCCAAGAATGAAGCCCGCTTTGCCTGTTACCCGCGTGCGTGCGTGGTTCAAACGCTGGCGTCGTGAATTCCGCGTGTTCGATTTGCCTCGGCTTGCACCTATCCATTTGGGCGCATTGGCTGAGGTTATCCGCTGGCGCGTGACAGAAGCGCACGCTGCTGAGTTCCGCGCCAGCGATGCGTTGATGGCGTATGCGCGAGCGTCCAACGATGAGCGCTTGCAGGCGCTGGTGGCTGCCTACGTTGCGGCAGGCGCTGAGGCAGAGCACCACGCGGGCGCTATCCAGATGCTTGAGCGTGCCGAGCTGGACTACTTGCGCGGCGTTGTGTGGCCTGCTGGTGAGGATCAAAGCCAGGTGCTGCCCTCCGTGTGCGACCGCCTGCATGAATGGTTTCGTGAATGACCCAAACCCACATCACCCCCGAGCTGATCCGCGCTGCCCTGGCGCACATTCCCGCCAGCCTGGCCCGTGAAGAATGGGCGCGGGTGGGCATGGCTATCAAAAGCGAGTTCCCCGACGACACGGGCCGTGAGTTGTTCGAAGCATGGAGCGCCACGGCAGACGTGCACGATGCCAGCGCCACGCGCAGCACCTGGCGCAGCATCAAGGCCGGGGGCGGTGTGGGCATTGGCACCCTGTTGCGCATTGCCAAGGAACACGGCTTTACGCTACCCAAGGGGTCCGAAGCCCCCGCAGCCCCAAGCGCTGCAGAGCTGGCACGCCAGCAGGCCGAACGCGTCCAGCAGCGGCAAGCCGAAGAAGGTACACGCAAGGCCGCGCAGGCCGCTGCAGCCGCTGAGGCGCTGGCCGTGTGGAATGCAGCCAGCGACAAGGGCGCGAGCCCCTATCTGACCCGCAAGGGCGTGCAGGCGTATGGCGTGCGCTTTACGCCCGATGGCTGGTTGCTGGTGCCTGTGCGTGATGGCGACGGCACACTGTGGAACCTGCAGCGCATCACGCCCGAGCGTGCGCGCTACGGCACCGACAAGCTGTTTATGAAGGGCGGGCGCAAGGCTGGCCTGTGGCATACGCTGGGGGCTCCCGAAGGTGCCACGGTACTGCTGCTGGCCGAAGGCTACGCCACCGCCGCCAGCCTGCACGAAGCCACGGGGCGCCCCGTGGCCGTGGCCTTTGACGCGGGCAATCTGGCGAGCGTGGCCAAGGCCCTGCGCCAGCGTTACCCCGCTGCCTTGTTGGTGCTGTGCGGCGATGATGATCACGCCACCGAAGCCCGAACCGGCACCAACACGGGGCGCGTGAAGGCCGAAGCCGCTGCCCGTGCTGTGGGTGGGGTTGTGGCCTTCCCTGATGGCCTGCCCGAGGGCGCCAGCGACTTCAACGACATGCACCGCGCCCACGGCCTCGATGCGGTGCGCGATGTGGTGGACAGCGCCATAAAGGCCGCTGCGCAGGCCCCGCAGAGCGCGGCGCCTGCACCAACCCCCAAGCGGGCCGCAAAGCCCCGCCAACAGCCCGATACGGGGGCGGGTGGCGGATCTGCCGGGGGCTCGGACGATTCGCCGCCCGCGCGTGCCGACGATGCGGGCCACCATGATCCCTTTGTCGTGCAGGCCGATGGCGTGTACTACTGCGGCCGCGACCGCGACGGCGCTCCTTTGAAGCCCCTGCGCCTGTGCTCCCGCCTCGATGTAGTGGCCCGCACCAGCAACCAAGAAGCGCAAGACTGGGGCTACCTGCTGCAGTTTGCGGACCCGCTGGGCAGGCCCAAGCAATGGGCCATGCCCGCTCGCATGTTGTCTGGCGACGGCGGCGAATATCGGGCTGTGCTGTTGGGTATGGGGCTCGTTATTGCTCCCGGTCCTGCAGCCCGTAACCGCCTCACTGAGTACATCCAAACCCGCCGCCCGGAAGACTTCGCCAGTTGCACCGACCGCATTGGCTGGCATCCCATCGAAGGGGGCGGCATGGCCTATGTGCTGCCCCATGACACCATTGGCGACGATGCTGCGCGCATCGTGTTTCAGAGCGATAGCCAGATGGAGAACACCTTCCGCGTGAAGAAGGACGTTGCGGCCTGGCGTGATCGCATTGGCGTGCTGTGCGTTGGCAATAGCCGCATGGCCTTTGCCGTGGCCTGCGCCTTTGCCGGGCCACTGCTGCGCATGGCTGGCATGGAAAGCGGGGGCTTTCACCTGCGGGGCGATAGCAGCAGCGGTAAGACCACGGCCCTGCGTCTGGCTGCTAGCGTGTACGGTGGCCCCGGCTACATGCAGCGTTGGCGTACCACTGACAACGCCTTGGAGGCCATCGCGGCGCAGCACTGCGATTCGCTGCTGATCCTGGACGAACTGGCGCAGGTTGAAGGCAAGGTGGCTGGGGAGTGCGCCTACATGCTGGCGAACGAGCAGAGCAAGGCACGCGCTACCCGCAACGGTGCGCCACGTGCCCGCCTGTCCTGGCGCCTGCTGTTCCTGTCGGCTGGTGAGCTGGGGCTCGCTGACCACATGGCCGAAGGTATGAAGCGCGCTCGCACAGGGCAAGAGGTGCGCATGGCTGACATACCCGCCGATGCGGGCGCGGGCCTGGGCGCCTTTGAGCACCTTCACGACTTTGCGGGCGGTGCTGCGTTCGCCAGTCATCTTGCACGCGAGGTGCAGGCGTGCCACGGCGCACCGGGCCGGGCCTTTATCGAATGGACCTGCAGCCAGGCCAGCACCCTGCCCAAGCGTTTGCGCGCTAGCGTGCAGGCGCTGGCCCGGCAATGGGTGCCCGGCGGCGCATCCGGCCAGGTGGAGCGGGTGGCCGCACGGTTTGCCCTGGTGGGTGTGGCGGGCGAGCTGGCGACTGAGGCGGGGCTTACGGGTTGGCCTGTAGGCGAGGGCGAGCGGGCTGCCCGCGCATGCTTTGACGCCTGGCTGTCGGCCCGTGGCGGCGCGGGCAATGGCGAGGTGCGCCAGATGCTGCGCCAGGTGCGCCGGTTTCTGGAGGCGCATGGATCGGGCCGCTTCACCTGGTGGCACCGGGCATCTGATGACCACGCGCCCAACACGCTGCAGCGCGCCGGGTTCCGCCGCATGGTGGACAGCGAGGGCAAGCCCATCAAGAGTGATGCCGAGCACCAGCGGGAGTATGGCGAGCGCATGACGCCGATGGATGGCGAGGGTGTCAGTGTTGAATACTTCATCCTGCCCGAGGTGTTCCGCTCTGAGGTGTGCCAGGGCCTGGACTATCAGGCTGTAGCCCGCGTTCTGTTGGAGCATGGGGCTCTGCTGCCCAGCTCCGGGCGTGCATTCGACTGCAAGCAACGTTTGCCCGGCCTGGGCTTGTCGAACTGCTACCGCATCCCGCCCGCTCTGTTCGCCTTGGACACCTGAGCCCCGACCATGGCCGTGCATGCGTGTGCACGGCCATGGGCTACCCATGCAAGGCATGCCACGCCGCCCGCTGGGGGGCGGGAAGAGGCTCTTTTCGCGCTGCTGGTGAGTTACCTGTGAAAAGCACCAGTGTGCAAAACCCCTAGCGTTCTGTTGGTGCTTCGAGGCTCCGCCAGCACCGGAGTGCCGCCACCGGCTTGTCCGCGATCACTGTGGCATGGGGACAGCAAGCATCTGCATGAAGCCGATGCAAATAGTCCAAGGCCAAGACCGGGAAAAAATCGTGATCTGCGTCTCACGTATTGATTGGAATGTTGGCGGCCGGGACTAGTGCTTGAAGGTCAGCGTGGGCACTCAAAATCTGATCGTAAAGGTCGGGGTGCTTTGGCGCTTCGACAGTAATTACAAGTGCATAAGGAATACGCTCGCGTCCGGTCAATGGCGCACCCGAATCGCGGGCGTTGTAGTGGACGTCAAAGACTGACTCCTTGAGGCTCGACCCGCGGAAGGTGTGAGTTGCATGAAGCACCGTCTCCCATTTGCCCAGATCGGCGCGCTGCTCAGCTTCAGTGCGCCATTCGTTGGAAGGAAAGAAGCTGAAGCTCTTGGCATACTGGCTTTCGGGTGCGGGCGCCTTCCCTGGCACCGGCTTGGCCTTTGGCTTCTTCAGCGCGTGTGGTCGAAAAGTAATGCCCAGGCCTGCCTTCGTGTAAGCGCTGGCATCCTGCGGATCGACCGGGCTCGCGTAGCAAAACGTGGCAGTGATTGTGACCATGCCGGTGAGATCGATGTTTGGCAGTGGCACCGGCGCGCGCAGGAACTTGCCGGAATTGAGCTCCCCCTGGTACACGATCCGGGCCACGCCATCGCTGCATGTGATTAACGATCGCAGATCTTCGGGTACCTTGCCCCAACCGACTGCGTCCACGCCCTCTTCAGCATTGGACTCGCAGCCGTGGATGAGCAGCGCTTTGGTGGTCAAGGGACGCACCTCACGGCCCAGTACGGCCCGGATGCCCACGGCAGCACGCAGCGCAAGCGGCGCGGCAAAGCTAGTGCCAAGCGTCGCGTTGAGTTGGCGGCGTCGGCCTGGTGCAACCACGTGGAAATACTCCCGACCCGACCCACCAAAGGCCACGACATCGGGTTTGCGGCGTCCAGGACTCCGCCCCGGACCCATGGCGCTGTAGGGGGCTCTCTTCCATGCCTCGCCCGACCGGTCCACAGCCCCCACAGACAGCGCGTTCACACTGTCTGACGGCACCTGGATGCGGTTCAGGCCTGCGGCGATGTCACCCT
This sequence comes from Acidovorax sp., assembly GCA_039593925.1. GTDB lineage: Bacteria > Pseudomonadota > Gammaproteobacteria > Burkholderiales > Burkholderiaceae_C > Acidovorax. The sequence goes on along the minus strand of JBCNOJ010000035.1, from coordinate 7,255 downwards.
CGCCGTTGTTGCCTGCTGCCACGCTTAACACCGTCTCCCCGTTGCTGAGGATCTCGTCGATAACAGCCGTCCAGGCATGCACCTCGTGGTCCTCGACGCAAAGATCCGGGCCCATGCTCAGATTTACGAACTCATAGGAGCGGGCCAGCAGAATCGCTTCGACATGGCCGAGCGTCCGGTAGAGTTCGTACGGATCTTCATAGTCGGAGAGCGAGTCGATCACCCGGTGGTGGTCCACGGGTGCGTAGGGGCGGGCCGCTACCGAATCAGGAACGATGGGCCCGAACAGCAATGCAGAGGTGACAGCCAGGCCGTGGGAGACGTATTCCTCGACGTCTTCGGCTGCTTCATCGGATACAAAATACCGCCGCACATAGGGTTGCAGAAGGTGTTGCTCAGGCAGGCCGCCATCGAGGATCGCGACTTTGGGTTCCATGGACACGGGCTCAACGATCGGCAGATCGAAAGCTACCGATACAGCGTTGCTGCGCAGCATGGGACGTGCTGCGCGTAGGCGCGGCATTGGACGAATCACCCGCACGAGTGTGAACTGCGCCAACGTGGTCAAACCGGCGCTGTCACCTTCGACCGGCATGAACAGCATGCGTCCTGGTCGAAAGTTGAGTTCGCGGACCTTGAAGCCACATGCCTGGGCATAGTCGGCGAATGCGGCGCGCACCCATTCACCGTCGCCGTCGTCTGGCACATGCAGGCCGACTTCAAAGGCGTCCGTGCCGCGCTTGCGGGCTGGTCGCAAGCGGGCTTCGGCCTGTAGCGGCTCAATCGTCTCGATTTGACGGAACTCCTGCCCCTCTGCTGTTTCCGGGTCAAGGCTGGCCGCCAAGAGGCGGAATGCCTTCAGATCTGAGCGGGTTCCCGCTACAAACAACTGCGTTGTTTCAGCCTCTGAAGGAGCACTTGCGGTCGCACGTCGACGGGGGCGGACTACCGCGGTGCGGCTGCCTACCGACTCCAGGCGGGCAGCACGCAGCAAGTGGCGCGGGAAGAAACTCTTGGCCAAGTAGGCAGGGTGCAGCGTAACCAAGGCCACAGCCAGGTCGCCCGGGCAGGCTTGCTCCGGAAGCTTTGCGAAAGCCTCGTTCGTCGAGTCGATCTGCGTCAGTAGCACTTCCTTGGCTTGTGCCAAGGTGTACGGATGGTTCTTGTCTCCAGGCTGCTTCTTCGGTGCACTTATCGGGTAAGTCAGCAGTTCGCCCTTGCCAATCAGGTATCGGGTTGCCATTTATTTCATCCCCCTTCCTCGCCTGGGCGACGGCCCGGCATGTTTGCGAATCGTGTCTCGAGCAATACCCGTCAAGCGGCTTATTTCCTGGTGTGAGTACTGTCCACTTCGGGCCATCTGCAATGCCATCTCTAGGCGCTGAGTCTTATCCATACCGTCGATGCCGGGCCCTACCAACCGCGCGACCAACTCTTCGATGGTGGCCTGTTCCAGTGCATGTGCCCGCCTGATGCTTTTGATTGCGCGTTCAACCTCGGAGAGTGAGCCTCCCTGCAAGCCGACCGCCAGGGTGCCTACCCACGGCTCGAACTCAGTCAGGTCTTGGCCGAGAAAGCGTCGCACTGCGATAGCTGTAGTAGCCACGTCAGGCGGGCCAAACGTCAGGACCGCATCAAAGCGACGCCATAGGGCCGGGTCAACCAACTCAGGATGGTTGGTCGCAGCCAGCAGTAACCCTGTGTCGGGCCACTGGTCCACTTCCTGCAAGATAACCGTGACGAGCCGTTTCAGTTCCCCGACATCGGACTCATCACTGCGACGCTTAGCAATCGCATCTACTTCGTCCAAAAGCAAAACTGCGGAGTTTGCCTTCGCGTGATCCATTGCAGCCCGAAGGTTGCTGCCTGTCTTGCCTAACAGGCTGCTCATAACGGAAGTCAGATCCAGCACCCATAACGGCTTACCCAGTTGGTAGGCAATCCATCGGGCAGAGAGCGTCTTTCCCAATCCTGGCGCACCGACCAAGACGGCTGAGCGTGTCGGCGAAATGCCGCGCGCAAGTAGCGCCTCGCGCTGTCGCCTTTCCGACACGATGCCTTCTATGTCTCGTTTCAGCGATGCCGGTAGCAAAGGGCCCTCCATCCCTCCAAGGTCATCAAAGACTTTGATCAGCGATAGCGCCCCGTCAGCCTGCTGGGTTCCTGCCACGTGGCCAGGAGTTTCGCGACGCAATGCAGCGCCGCCGGCCGCACGAGTTTGTGAGGTTTTCAAACTTGAATCGAGCTGCGCGGCGAGTTCCGGATGCGTGACGCGGTATTTGCGAATCAGGCGAGCCAACAGCAACCGAACATCATCATGGGCTTGGGAGGCGGCCAGCCTCGCCAATGTGGCGAAGTCAATTGTAATTTCGTCACTTGGCGTAGTTTTCGGGGGCATTTTCAGAAATCTTCAATGGAATCAGTTGCCATCATTATGACGAATTTTATGAAGAGTTTTTTAAGTGGCAGAGAAAAGACGCTTGGATGGAGCGGCCAATTGTTGGAAGACTGCGCCAGTTCGTAATAGATCTGGACCGCCCTGCCGCCTGTTCGCAGCAGACGGTGATGGCGGCGGCCAGGGTGACACCGGCCTTTGCAGCCTCGCGGCGAAGACCGGCCGAGCACTATCATGCTGCTACAGAAAAAACGCATGCACGGCCCTGAGTTCACCCATGCGAAGCATGCCCGTGCCGCCCGCTGGAGGGGGCGGGCCGGGGCTCTTTTCGCGCTACTGGTGAGTTGCCTGTGAAAAGCACCAGTGTGCAAAACCCCTAGCGTTCTGTTGGTGCTTCGGGGCTCCGCGTGCGCACACATGCAAACCGCACCGGGAACGAAAAAACTCCCGTAAATGTGCAAAAACAGGCGCACACCTTGAAATTTGTTCCCACTGTTCCTACTGCTTAAAAGTCAGTGGGAACGCGGAGAGCGTTTATCCATGCGGTGTTCCCACTGTTCCCACTGTTCCCATGCAAAAACACGATGCCCGAAGGAAAGGCAGTTGCAAGGCCGCGCGCTGCGCCTATCCACGAATCCCGCAAATGTGCATCGGCATGCGCGAGTGGTAGGTCAGGGGCTATCAAAAATTGGGGCTCACCTCGACCTAAGACCGCAGCCTCCTACCCGCTCGCAACGCCGGGAAAAATGGTGGAGGGGGGCTTTGAAAGTTTGGGACGCCTAAGCCGGAAACCGACCGTATAGACAGATTTTTGTGCGCGCAGGTTTTGGGGGGAGGGGGTACCTCCGGCGACGTGGCGGGGTTGATGCGTGGCGAGCCTGCGAGGCTGGCACCGGTCGGGTAGCACCAGGCCGTTTTTTGTACCCCCGGGCTGGGGCATGTACCCCCAATTATTGGAAATACACCCCCAAATGTACCCCCACGTACCCACGGATTCCGGCACACTTCGGCGCACGTCTGCGCACTAGTCAAAGCCACTTTCCATAGGGGAAGAGAAAAAGGCCGCACGGTTATGGAACCATGCGGCCTTATCTGTGGTGCCCGGGGCCGGAATCGAACCGGCACGCCTTGCGGCGGGGGATTTTGAGTCCCCTGCGTCTACCAATTTCACCACCCGGGCTGGAATTCGTGAAGCCCCAAATTATGGCACAGTAGGGCGCATGAAATATCCGACGATTGAAGATGCAGTGGGCCAAACGCCACTGGTGGCTCTGCAGCGCATTGGCGCCAAAGACAACGCGGCGCGCGGCAATGTGGTGTTGGGCAAGCTGGAGGGCAACAATCCGGCAGGGTCGGTGAAGGATCGGCCGGCGCTGTCGATGATCCGCCGCGCCGAGGAGCGGGGCGATATTCGCCCTGGCGATACGCTGATCGAGGCCACCTCGGGCAACACCGGGATCGCGCTGGCCATGGCGGCGGCCATCAAGGGTTACCGCATGGTGCTGGTGATGCCGGAGGACCTGTCCATCGAGCGTGCGCAGACCATGAAGGCCTTTGGCGCCGAGCTGGTGCTCACGCCCAAGAGCGGTGGAATGGAGCATGCGCGCGACTTGGCTGAGGCCATGCAAAAGCGCGGCGAGGGCAAGGTGCTGGACCAGTTTGCCAACCCCGACAACCCGCGCATCCACTACGAAACCACGGGCCCAGAGATCTGGGAACAGACGGGCGGGCGCATCACCCATTTTGTGAGCGCCATGGGCACCACCGGCACCATCACAGGGGTGTCGCGGTTTTTAAAAGAAAAGAACCCTGCCGTTCAAATCATTGGCGCGCAGCCCGAAGAGGGCTCGCGCATTCCGGGCATTCGCAAGTGGCCGCAGGAATACCTGCCCAAAATTTACGACGCAAGCACGGTGGACGAACTGGTGTACGTGAGCCAGGACGATGCCGAAGAGATGTGCCGCCGCCTGGCACGCGAAGAGGGCATCTTTGCAGGCATTTCTGCCGCCGGGGCCTGCTGGGTGGCGCAGCAGATTGCTGCACGCGACAGCAACGCCACCATCGTGTTTGTAGTGTGCGACCGGGGCGACCGGTATCTGTCGACCGGCGTGTTCCCGGCCTGAACGCGGCCAGCACAGCGTGGCAAACCAAAAATCAAGCCGAATCGGCCTCTGGCGCATACTGGATAAGCGCTAGTAGCTACTAAAAACATAGTAATCCATGCACTACGAAGTTCGCCATTGCACGCACTGCGGCACCGGTCTGCAGCCCATCACGCTGGCCGAGGATGGCGGCGACAAAGAGCGGCTGCGCTGCCCGGCGTGTGGATGGACGCATTGGAACAACCCCACGCCCGTGCTGGCCGCCATTGTGGAGGTGGACGGCAAGGTGCTGCTGGCGCGCAATGCGGCGTGGCCGGGCAAGATGTTTGCGCTGATCACCGGCTTCATGGAGGCAGGCGAATCGCCGCAAGAGGGCATTGCACGTGAGGTGAAAGAGGAAACCAACCTCGACGTGCAGGCCACGACGCTGGTGGGCGCCTACGAGTTTCTGCGCATGAACCAGATCATCATTGCCTACCACGTGGTTGCCACAGGCGAGGTGCGCCTGTCGCCCGAGCTGGTGGACTACCGCATGTACGATCTGCCCGACCTGAAATGCTGGCCCGCCGGCACGGGCTATGCGCTGGCCGATTGGCTGCGAACCCGTGGGCACGAGCCCGTGTTCTTCACGGCAGAGGAAAATGCGGAACGGCGCCGGGGGCTGGACCAGCCCGAGCCGCCAAAGGACTGATGACCATGGACATTCACAAAGAAATCGACACCCGGGGCCTGAACTGCCCCTTGCCCATTCTCAAGGCCAAAAAGGCGCTCTCAGACATGGCCAGCGGCCAACTGCTGAAGGTGGTGGCCACGGATGGTGGATCGTTGCGCGACTTTCAGGCTTTTGCAAAGCAAACGGGCAACGAACTGGTGGAGCAACAGACGGTGGGCGAGGAATTCATCCACATCCTGCGGCGCCGGTAGCCTGATCTGATCCAGCGCGGGGCAGTTGATGGCTTTGCCCTGCCATGAGCGCGTTTGTTGGGTGACTTGGCCGCATTGCCAGAAGCACGTTGGGCGGTGCCAGCGGCGGTTTTTTCTCTGTGGTTCTTTGAGTCTTTTGCGTGCTGGGGCACACGCCTTCAGCTTCCAGTTTCTGGCGATACAGGCGTCCCTGGCGCTGCACATAGGCATCGGCACTGGCTTTGCCCGAGGTCTTCAGACGGCATGTATTCGGCCTCCATGCGTTTGCGGTCGGCCGCGGGCAGTGCGTCGGCGGAGCAGGCTTGACTGCTTGGCGAGGATGACGACGAACGCAGTGAAGTGGATTGTGCAAAAGTGCGCCGCGTGTTTTCCGCTTGCTGTAGCTGGTGTTGCTTTGGCTTTTGTTGCTGACGATAGCGGTCCGTGTCCAACTGCGGCGGTTGTGCGTACCCTCCAGGGTTGGCAACCGTTACGGCAGGCACAGCAACCTCAAAAGCCGCCACGCGGTCCATTCCGATGCTCAGCAGGGCCACGGACGCCCAGCGTGTAGCAGTGGCAAGGGCAGGGGTAGTGGGTGATTGTGTGCGCATGTACGATCCTTGGAAGAGCGTTGGGCGCAACGGAACGAGATTGGAAAAGTCCACCACAGAACTGCGCAACCCGGGTTCATGCAACAGGGCTCTTGCGGGCCCTATTGGGACGCTTGGGGCGCTTTGAACAGGTTCTAGCACCTGTTCTAGCGCCCGGTCAGTCCATTCTGCCGATCTGAACGCTCAGTGACCGACTTCCACACAGCTTGATACGTCCGAAACATGGCGGTGGGAATTCCGCTCAGTCATGCAAATAGCGCGGCTTAGCCCGCCTTGACGCCAACGCTCGTCCGCGGCGCACACAGCGGATGCCGCCGCTTATCAACGCAGGTGCTTACAGCGCCAGCGTCTTGAGATATTGGCGGAAGTGCGCGCCCACCTGTGGATGGTCCAGGGCCAGCTCCACGGTGGCTTCCAGAAAGCCCTCCTTGCTGCCGCAGTCGTATCGTTTGCCTTCGTACTGGAAGGCGTACACGGCTTCATGGTTCATCAGGCGGGCAATGCCATCGGTGAGCTGGATCTCGCCACCCACGCCGCGGGGCTGGTTGCGGATCTCTTCGAACACGCCGGGCGTGAGGATGTAGCGGCCCGCCACACCCATGCGCGAGGGCGCATCAGCAGCCTTGGGCTTTTCCACAATGCGCTCGATGCGGATCAGCGGGCCGCCTGCGGAGTCGCCCGCCACGATGCCGTATTTGTGCACCTGGTCCTCGGGCACTTCCTGCACAGCAATCACCGAGCGGCCTTGCTGGCGAAACGCTGTGGCCATCTGGGCCAGTACGGGTTCCCCTTCCTTGGGGCCCACCATCAGATCGTCGGCCAGCAGCACGGCAAAGGGCTCGTTGCCTACCAGCGGCTCGGCGCACAGCACGGCGTGGCCCAGGCCCAGCGAGCGAGGTTGGCGCACAAAGGCGCAGTCCATGTCGTCCGGCTGCACCGAGCGCACCAGCTTGAGCAGCGCCTCCTTGCCAGCGGCTTCCAGCTCGTTTTCCAGCTCGTAGGCGGTGTCAAAGTGGTCCTCAATGGCGCGCTTGCTGCGCCCCGTCACGAAAATCATGTGGCGGATGCCAGCGGCATAGGCTTCTTCCACCGCATATTGGATCAGCGGCTTGTCGACGACGGGCAGCATTTCCTTGGGGCTGGCCTTGGTGGCTGGCAAAAAACGCGTGCCCAGGCCGGCAACGGGGAAAACGGCTTTGCGGACGGTGGTGGCGACAGTCATGGGGCTCCTTCCAAGCGATTCG
>JBCNOJ010000349.1:0-5591 GCA_039593925.1 Acidovorax sp. | reverse complement strand
CTGCGCTCCAGCGCCTCATGCTCTTCCGGGGTCAGGGGTTCGATGTAGGCTTTGAGTTCTTCGTTGACGACGATGTTCATGGCAGGCAAGGCTGGCGGATCGGAAGCAGGCAAGGGGCGGCATTGTAGACATGCTGGCGGATCGGCCCGCCGTCACCCTCGGGGTGCGGTCAGCGATCGCGTGTGCCTCGCAGTGCCAGCCACCCTGCCACGGCCGTGAACGCCACCACGACGGCCACGATGATCCAGAAGCCATGGGGCTCGTCTGCCAGAGGCACCCCCCCCACGTTCATGCCGAACAGCCCTGCGAGGATGTTGATCGGCAACGCCAGAACCGTCACTACCGTCAGCACGAACAGGCTGCGGCTGTTGGCCTCCTGCACGCTGGCAGCGATCTCTTCCTGCAGCAGCTTGATGCGCTCTTGCAAGCCCTGCATGTCGCGCAGCACCACCGAGAATTCTTCGGTGGAGTCGCGCAACTCCTGCGCATCGTCCGCACCCATCCAGGCGGGCGGGTGCTGCAGCAGGCGAAACAGTGCCGCAGGCTCGGGCGCCAGCAGCCGCTGCAGGCGCACCAGCAGGCGGCGCAGCACGCCCAACCGGGCGCGTTTGTGGTCCAGACGCCCGGCCAGCAGCGCGTCTTCCACATCATCGATGCGCTGCGTCACACCGCGCACGATGTTCACCAGGCCCGAGGCCTGGGTGCGCATCAGCTCGGCAAGCAGGCCCACGCTGGAGTGGGGCGCATTGCCGGCGCGCATCTCCGTTCGCAGCGCATCCACCGAGCGCAGCGCTCGCGTGCGCCCCGTCACCATCAGGTGCGGCGCCACGCTGGTCCACAGCGTGGCGATGTCCGAAGGCTCGAACGCAAAGTCGAAATGCGCGTCGTTCAGCACGGCAATCAATGTGTCGTCGTCCCGCTCGATGCGGGTGGAGACCGAGCGGTCCTTGAGGGCGTCAAAAAAAGCCTCGGGCAGCTCGGTGTGCCGCTGCATCCAGCGCACGGCCTGGGCGTGGCTCAGGTTGAAGTGCAGCCACAAGAAAGTGTTGGACACGGCGTGCGGCCGCCGCTCGGCCAGCCACTGGGCGGCCTGGGCCGAATCCAGTTCCTGCGGCGCGGCCCCTTCGACAACCAGATACCCGCAGATCAGCCCCGCTGTATCGCCGCCATAGGTCAGGCTGGCAGCGCCAGCCAGCGGCGGGGCGGCGGCGGGGGAAGAGGATGGGTGGTCAGCAGCGGGCACGGGCCTGCATGGTGGTGGCGGGCAGTGACAGTGTCATGACAGACATGTGCATGTCATACGCCTGTCACCCGGGGGCGCCACGATCGCGCATTCATTGCTCCGCCTGCCCGGCCCATTTTTTCCATGTTCCACGCCAACCACCTCGACACCCAGGAGCTGATGCAGCGCATCGCCAACGACCTGATCGACAGCTACGACGAAGAGCTGGAGCTGGAGATCGAAGACCGCAACGTGGACGACATCGGCGCGCCGCAGCCCACCGATCGCATCGCGCGCCAGCAGTATTTCAAGGACCTGTTCCACCTGCAGGGCGAGCTCGTCAAGCTGCAGGACTGGGTGCAGCACACGCGCCAGAAAGTGGTGATCCTGTTCGAGGGGCGTGACGCGGCCGGCAAGGGTGGTGTCATCAAGCGCATCACGCAGCGGCTGAACCCGCGCGTGGCCCGTGTGGCAGCGCTGCCCGCACCCAACGACCGCGAGCGCACGCAGTGGTACTTCCAGCGCTACGTCGCGCACCTGCCGGCCGCAGGCGAGATGGTGCTGTTCGACCGCAGCTGGTACAACCGCGCAGGCGTCGAGCGCGTGATGGGCTTTTGCACGGACGACGAATACGAAGAGTTCTTTCGCACCGTGCCCGAGTTCGAAAAGATGCTGGTGCGCTCGGGCATCACGCTCGTCAAATACTGGTTCTCCATCACCGACGAAGAGCAGCACCTGCGCTTTCTGGGCCGCATCCACGACCCGCTCAAGCAGTGGAAGCTGAGCCCCATGGACCTGGAAAGCCGCGTGCGCTGGGAGGCCTACACCAAGGCCAAGGAAATCATGCTGGAGCGCACCCACATCCCTGAGGCGCCCTGGTGGGTGGTGCAGGCGGTGGACAAGAAAAAGGCGCGGCTCAATTGCATTGCCCACCTGCTGTCTCAACTGCCGTATGAGGACGTGCCACACCCCACGGTGGTGCTGCCTGACCGCGTGCGCAATCCCGAATACCTGCGCCAGCCAGTGCCTGCCAGCATGTACGTGCCGGAAATCTACTGAGGCTGCGCACCACCGCGCTGACGTGCGGTCTATGCGTCCTTCAGCAGGGCCATGGTGGAAATCACGTCGCGCACCTTGAAGGGCTTGATCAGCACCCGCCGCACCTGCAGGGCCTTCATCTTGACTGCGGTGGACGCATCCACCTGCGTCGTGGTCACCGCCACCGGCACATCGGCGCTAACGGCCAGCGCGTGGTTGCGCACCTGCTCCAGCAGGGCGACAGCCTCCTGCTCTTGCTCGTCCAGCGAGACGATCACGCCCGCATAGTTCTCGTGGCTCAGCCGCTGCTGGGCCACGCGCACGCTGTTCACCTGCCGCACCGCGGGCAGGTTCAACTGGCGGGCGGTGGCCACAATGATGCTGCCGGTCAGCGAGCTGGGTTCGACGAGCAGGATGTCTCGCGGGCTGCGGTCGCTCATGGGGCCGGGGCTCCCTGCTCGCGCCGCACCAGCTCTTCCACCGCCAGATCGCGCAGCGAGCCCAGGATGGCCAGGTCGATGTCGTCCAGGGTGCGTGGCGTGTTGTCGATCAGGCACAGCGTGCCCACGTTCTGCCCGCCCGGCAGCTTGAGCGGAGCGCCAGCGTAGAACCGGATGTGGGGTGCGCCAGTCACCAGCGGGTTGTCGATGAAGCGCTCGTCCAGGTTCGCATCGGGCACCACCATGATGTCGTCCTGCAGGATGGCATGGCCGCAGAACGAAATACCCCGCGAGGTTTCGCACTGTTCCATGCCCAGCCGCGACTTGAACCACTGGCGGTCGTCGTCGATGAGTGACAGCAAAACCGTGGGTACCTCGAATTCCTGCGCGGCAAAGGCCGTCAGGCGGTCAAACCGCTCCTCGGGGGGCGTGTCCAGAATCAGCAACTGGCGCAGGGCCTGCAGGCGGTCGGGCTCGTTGGAGGGGCGGGGTGGTTCTTGCATGGTGGCGACCCGGGGGGTGGTGCAGCAAAGGGCCCGATTATCGGTGGGTGCTTTGGCGTTTGCATGGCGCCGTGCCGCGTGGACCGCCTCCTTAGTCTCCTCAGTGTTTGCGCGCCCCTCCCTGAGACGGAGTGCCGCTGCGCCCGAACTGATGCCACGCCCGGCGCAGCTGGGTGTCGGAGCTGAACCCGGCCATCAGCGCCGCCTGCGTCACGTTGCAACCCGCCTGCAAGGCGGCCTCGGCCGTGGCCAGCCGGATGCGGCGCAGGTAGGCCAGCGGGGCGATGCCCGCGTGTTCCAGAAACAGGCGCGTGAGGTGGCGCGGCGAAGTGTGGGCGGCCTCGGCCATGCGCGGCACGTTCCAGTCCGCCTGGGGTTGCTGGCCCACCGCGTCCTGCACGCGGTGGAGCGCGGCGTGCAGGTGATTGCGGTGGTGCAGGAAGGGGGAGAACTGCGGATCGTCCGGCCCCCGGCGCAGCGCGAGCACCATGGATTGGGCCACCTGCACGGCCACCGTGGGGCCGCACAGGTCCGAGATGCGGTGCAGCAGCAGGTCAATCCCGGTGGTGACGCCCGCGCTGGTGTAGACCGGGCCGTCGGTCACGAACACGCGGTTGGCCGCCACATCGCAGCGCGGGTCGATTTGCGCCAGCTCCTCCAGGTGCAGGTGGTGCGTGGTGGCGCGGCGGCCCGTCAGCAGGCCCGCGTGTGCGGCCAGCACGGCGCCCGCGCACACGGTGACCAGCTCCAGCTGCCCCGCCGCCAGCCGCAGGCCGCGCAGCCAGTGCAGCAGCGCCTGGGCCTCTGCGCCGCTCACGTCGATGTGCCGGCCCGTCAGCCCCACCAGCACCACCCAGGCGGGGCTGGGCAGGGTGTCCGGCAGCGGCGCCAGGCCGCACAGTGCCACGCCCACCGACGACACCGATTGCGGCGTGGGGCTCACGAAATGCTGCACAAAGCGCTGGGGCTGGCCTAGGGCCACGAGGGCCTGGTTGGCAATGCGCAGCGCCTCGGCCGGCCCGGCCCAGTCCAACACCAGGCTGCCTGGCAGCAAGGCGAAGTACACGTGAATGGGCGACTTGTGAATGGGATGGCGCTGTGGATCTGGCATAGGCAGGTAGTGGAGTTACGGCGTGCTGTGGTACGGAGTGTCCATCTGCCGTGCCGTGCGCTCGGCCAGCGCGGGGCTTGCCAGGCGCGCCACCAGGTGCAGGCTCATGTCAATGCCGGCGCTGATGCCGGCCGACGTGACCAGCGGCCCCTGATCCACCCAGCGCACCTGTTCGCGCACGTCGAGCGCGGGGAACTGAGTGCGCAGGTCGGCAAGATCTTCCCAATGGGTGGTCACGGGCCCCTGGGTCAGCACACCCGCCGCCGCCAGGATGAACGCGCCCGTGCACACCGACGCGGTGATCTGCGCGCCGCGCGCGGCCTGGGCCACCCAGGCGCGCGTGGCGGGGCATGCGGCTGCGGCATCCACGACCCCGCCCGGCACCACCAGCACGTGGGGCGCGGCGGCGCTGGCAAAGTCCGCATCCGGCAGCACGCGCAGGCCTGCACGGGCCCGCACGGGCGCCAGGCTGCGGGCCACGCATTGCACGTCAAACAAGGCGGGCGCATTGGGCTGCAGGCGCTGCGCCATGCGCGTGGCGGTGGTGAACACTTCGTAGGGGCCGCCCAGGTCCAGGGCTTCCACATCGTCAAAAACCAGAATGGCGATTCGCAAGGGATGGGGCGTGTCGGCAGGTGTGTTGGCCAGGGTGTTCGCAGGGGTGTTCATGGTGCTTGATCCGGTGTGTGGGGCGCAAAGACATAGCGCGGGTAGCTGCTGCGCGCGCTGGCTGGGGCCGTGAGGTCCAGCGCCACGGTGCAAAAAGGCTGCGCGGCCGAGGTGCGGGCCAGCAGAGCGCCGTCCGGGCTGATGACCCAGCCCGCGCCGCCGTAGGTGCCTGTACTGCCTGGGGTGTCTGCGGCAAGGTCCGCGCGGTTGGACGAGAGGCTGTAGAGGCCGGTGCGCACGGCGGCCATGGTGCCCACCGCCAGCCATTTGGCGATGGTGTCGGCCGCGGTGGCGCGGGGCGACAGGATGGCGTGCAGCCCGCTGTGCGTGCCCGCTGCCGCATCGCTGCCTGGGCACGCCGCCTGGTTGGCATAGTGCGCGTAGGTGTCCAGCGCCCAGAGCTCGGTGCAGATGTTCAGGCCAAAGCCCAGCGGCCCGGCCTGAAAGCCGGGGAAGGCCGCATCCCCGCGCTCGAACCAGCGGGCCTCACCTTTACCGGCATTAAGAAAGCCAAAACCCCGGAAGTAGAGTTTGTGTGTCCGAGACTGTAGTAACCGGCTGTATATTCCTGTTCCACATTCTTTATTTATCATTTACTATTACCATGA
>JBCNOJ010000348.1:0-5596 GCA_039593925.1 Acidovorax sp. | reverse complement strand
ACGGTGCCGCCACCAGCGCGGCACCATGCCCAGCACCCCTACGGCCAAGCCTGCTGCAAATGCCGTCAGCACCACCAGCACCAGCGGCGCACGCCACTGCGTGCCGAAGAAAAAGTGCACGGTGGCGTCTTGCTGGTTGTTCAATGCGAAGGCGAACAGCGTAAAAAAAATGGCTGCCTTGAGCAGCCACAGGAGGTATTTCATCGGTCTCCCCAGTGGTGGGGCGATTCTAGGCGGTACCGCCACCGGAATTGATGCGGCGACTGGTGCGAAAATTTGAACAAAAATCGGCTCCAGCGCTTGTCCATCAAGCGCTGATAGCTATCATTTTTGGTTGGATAGACCACCTTTTGTGCCAGCCTTTTCTTCCATCTCGGCCGTGCGTTTGTCCACCGCTTCACGCAGGGCTTTGCCGGGCTTGAAGTGTGGGACACGCTTTTCCGGAATGGCCACGGCCTCACCGCTGCGCGGGTTGCGGCCCATGCGTGGCGGACGGTGGTTGACCGAGAAACTGCCAAACCCCCGGATCTCGATGCGGTGCCCACGCACCAGGGCGTCGCCCACAGCGTCCAGAATGGTCTTGACGGCGTATTCGGCGTCGCGGTGGGTGAGCTGACCGAAGCGTGCGGCCAGTTCTTCAACGAGGTCTGAGCGGGTCATGGAGTCTTGGGACATAGGCTTCTCAAAGAAGAGCGGGCGCACAAGGCGCCCGCTGTCTGACCTTTCAAGGGGTCAGCGCTTTACTTACTTTTCCGAGTTGTCCAGCTTGGCGCGCAGCAGGGCGCCCAGGCTGGTCGTGCCGGCGCTTTCGCGAGCAGATTGCTGCGACAGCGAAGACATGGCTTCTTGCTGGTCGGCCATGTCCTTGGCCTTGATCGACAGCTGGATGTTGCGGGTCTTGCGATCCACGTTTACCACCACGGCCGTGACTTCGTCGCCTTCCTTGAGCACGTTGCGGGCATCTTCCACGCGGTCGCGGGAGATTTCCGAAGCGCGCAGGTAGCCCACGATGTCTTCGCCGAGGTCGATTTCAGCGCCACGGGCGTCCACGGTCTTGACCTTGCCGGTCACCGTCTGGCCCTTGTCGTTCACGGTCACGAAGGTCGTGAATGGGTCGCCGTCGAGCTGCTTGATGCCCAGGGAGATGCGCTCGCGGTCCACGTCCACGGCCAGCACGATCGCTTCCACTTCCTGGCCCTTCTTGTAGTTGCGAACAGCGGCTTCGCCGGGTTCGTTCCACGAGAGGTCGGACAGGTGCACCAGGCCGTCGATGCCGGCAGCCAGGCCCACGAACACGCCGAAGTCGGTGATCGACTTGATCGGACCCTTCACGCGGTCGCCGCGCTTTGTGTCCTGTGCGAATTCTTGCCATGGGTTGGCCTTGCACTGCTTCATGCCCAGGCTGATGCGGCGCTTGTCTTCGTCGATTTCCAGAACCATGACTTCGACTTCGTCGCCCAGCGAAACCAGCTTGGCGGGAGCGATGTTCTTGTTGGTCCAGTCCATTTCAGACACGTGCACCAAGCCTTCGATGCCGGGTTCGAGTTCCACGAACGCGCCGTAGTCGGCAATGTTCGTGATCTTGCCGAACAGGCGCGTGCCTTGTGGGTAGCGGCGGTTCACGCCCATCCATGGGTCGTCGCCCATTTGCTTCAGACCCAGCGAGACACGGTTCTTCTCGGTGTCGAACTTCAGGATCTTGGCCGTGATTTCTTGGCCAGCGGTCACCACTTCGGAGGGGTGACGCACGCGGCGCCATGCCATGTCGGTGATGTGCAGCAGGCCGTCGATGCCGCCCAGGTCCACGAACGCACCGTATTCGGTGATGTTCTTGACCACGCCCTGAACGATGGAGCCTTCCTTCAGGGTTTCCATCAGCTTGGCGCGCTCCTCGCCCATGGAGGCTTCCACCACAGCGCGGCGGCTCAGCACCACGTTGTTGCGCTTGCGGTCCAGCTTGATGACCTTGAATTCCATGGTCTTGTTTTCGTACGGCGTCAGATCCTTGATCGGACGGGTATCGATCAGCGAACCGGGCAGGAATGCGCGGATGCCGTTGACCAAGACAGTCAGGCCGCCCTTGACCTTGCCGCTGGTCGTGCCAGTGACGAATTCGCCGGATTCCAGGGCCTTTTCCAGGCTCATCCAGGAAGCCAGACGCTTGGCGGTGTCGCGCGACAGGATGGTGTCGCCGTAGCCGTTTTCGATGGAGCCAATGGCCACCGAGACGAAGTCACCCACTTGGACTTCGACTTCGCCCTTGTCGTTCTTGAACTCTTCCAGCGGCACGTAGGCTTCGGACTTGAGGCCGGCGTTGACCACGACGAAGTTGTGCTCAACGCGCACGACTTCAGCGGTGATGACTTCGCCTGGGCGCATTTCCGTGCGCTGCAAGGATTCTTCAAAAAGGGCGGCAAAAGATTCGGACATGTGTTTCCTTGCCACAAACAGGATTCCGGTAGCACCATTGCTACCGTTTTTATGGCTGCTTGCGGTGGTTTTTTGCGGCAGAGCCGCGGGTTAGGTTAACGATCCACACAACCTGTGCGCTGGCGCGCGGAGGGGGCTGTGTGGGCCTGTTGCAAAACCTCTCGATTTTGCTTGCCGGGTCTTGTTATGAACGAGGACCCTGCACGTTTCAGGCTTGCGCAGGGGCTGCGAAAGCCTGGCGCTCTTGCCACCAAGTCAACACCTTTTCAACGGCTTGTTCAATCGTCAAATCGGAGTTGTCCAGGACCAGAGCGTCCTGCGCGGGCTTGAGAGGCGCAACGCTGCGGGAGCTGTCCCGTGCGTCGCGCGCTTCCAGGTCCGCGCGAAGGTCGTCGATATTAGCCGAAAAACCCTTTGAAATCAACTGTTTATAACGGCGCTCTGCGCGGCAGGCGGCGCTGGCCGTGAGATATACCTTCAACGGGGCGTTGGGAAAGATCACCGTGCCCATGTCGCGCCCATCGGCCACCAGCCCTGGCAGCCGCCGAAAGCTGTGCTGCAGCGCGACGAGAGCCTGACGCACGGCGGGCAGGGCGGACACGCGCGAGGCGTTCATGCCCGCTTCTTCGGTGCGGATATCGTCTGTCACATCGTCGCTGCCCAGCCACACTCGACCGCCCTCAAACCGCACCGGCAACGTTTCTGCCATCTGTGCAATGCGCGGCTCGTGCTCGGCGTCGATGTGGAGGCCGGATCGAACTGCTGCCAGTGCAGTGATGCGGTACATGGCGCCGGAGTCGA
This sequence comes from Acidovorax sp., assembly GCA_039593925.1. Classification (GTDB taxonomy): domain Bacteria; phylum Pseudomonadota; class Gammaproteobacteria; order Burkholderiales; family Burkholderiaceae_C; genus Acidovorax. The sequence continues at coordinate 2,365 of JBCNOJ010000348.1, read as the reverse complement.
GGAACCGGTAGCCCAGCCGCTGTGCCACCGCGGCAGCAACCGTGCCTTTTCCCGATGCCGTAGGGCCGTCGATACAGATCACCGGCACCTGCTCGGTGGCCGTTTGGGCCACGGAGAACAGCGTTTCAAAATAGTCCGGAAAGGTTTTGGCCACGCATTTGGGATCCTCGATGCGCACCGGCACGCCAGCCGGATTGAAGGCTGCCAGCGAAAAGCACATTGCAATCCGGTGATCGTCGTACGTGTGGATGCTGGCGCGATGCCAGTCCTGCAACCTGGCCTGAGGCGTGACGCTGATGAAATCTGCGCCTTCTTCCACCGTGGCGCCCAGTTTGCGAAGCTCGGTGGCCATCGCAGCGATGCGATCGGTTTCCTTCACGCGCCAGCTGGCGATGTTGGTCAGCGTGGTCGTGCCTTTGGCGTACAGCGCCATCACGGCCAAAGTCATGGCGGCGTCTGGGATGTGGTTGCAGTCGAGGTGGATGGGCTTCAAAGGCCAGGCGCCGCGTTCGACCTGCAGCCAGTTGGGCCCGCCGGTGATCTGCGCCCCCATGGCACGGGCCGCTTCGACAAAGCGGATGTCGCCCTGGATGGACTCCAGGCCCACGCCCATGACTTTGATGCCTTTTTGATTGCCAGCGCTTGTTGCAATTGCGCCAAGTGCTATGAAATAGCTAGCGGAAGAGGCGTCGGCCTCGACATGGATGCTGCCGGGCGACTGGTAGCGGCTGCCTGCAGCGATGGTGAACCGTTGCCAGTTGTCATGCTGCACGCGGATGCCGAAGCGGGCGAGAAGCTCGAGCGTGATGGCGATGTAGGGCTTGGAGATCAGCTCCCCCACCACCTCGATCACGACATCTTGCTCATCTGCCGCCAGCGGCAGCGCCATCAGCAGCGCGGTCAGAAACTGGCTGGACACATCGCCCCGTACCCGGATGGGCGCTGCCAGCGCCAGCGCGGGAACCCCATTGGCGTGGGCAATGCGCAGGGGCGGATAGCCATCGTTGTCGAGGTAGTCGATCTGGCAGCCCAACTGGCGCAAGGCGTCCACCAGATCGCCGATGGGCCGCTCGTGCATGCGCGGCACGCCGGATAGCTCAAACTCGCCGCCCAGCAGGGCCAACGCCGCCGTCAAGGGTCGCATGGCGGTGCCTGCATTGCCCATGAACAGCTTTGCGGGCGACTGGGGCGAGCGACCTCCGAGCCCGGTGATGTGTACCGTGCCCCCCCGCGCTTCATCCACTTCATCCACGGTGCAGCCGATCTGCCGCAGGCCATCGAGCATCACGCGGGTGTCGTCGGACGCCAGCAGGTCATGGACCGTAGTGGTGCCCGAGCTCAGTGCGGCCAGCAGAAGCACACGGTTTGAAATGCTCTTGGAGCCCGGGAGATGGACTTCGCCAGCAGCGGCTTGCAAAGGGGGCAGGTCTAGGAATGCGGTGCTGTACATCGGTGTGATTCGTCCATTGAACTCAGAGAGAGCATCCGGTAATCGGCCGTCGGTCGCGAACGCCACCGCGCCGTGCGACCGGCGCGCCCCGATACCAGCGCACCCGTGAAACTGGCTCTGCCAGTCCATCGGGTGCATCCCCCAGCTGGGGAAGGCGCCGAAGGCGACTCAGGTGGGCTAGCGGCGCTTCGCGCCCATGCGCCAGTGCGCGCGCGTTTCGCTGGCCAGGGTCAGCATGTCTTCCAGCGACTGGGCGTTGCCTTCTTCCATCGCCTTCTCGAGGTTGCGCAGAGCTTGCTGGAACAGCTTGGACTGGGCAATCAGCTCTTCGCGGTTGGACAGCAAAATGTCGCGCCACACCTTCGGGTCACTGGCCGCTATGCGCGTGAAATCGCGAAACCCCGGGCCCGCCAATGACAGAAAATCGTCGCCTGTAGATTGGCCGGTGATGCTGTTCATCATGGCAAACGCCAACAGGTGCGGGAGATGGCTGACAGCCGCGAAGGCTGCATCGTGCGACTCAGGCGACATGCTGGAAACGCGGGTACCCAGGGCCGTCCAGATTTCCTGGGCCTTTTGCAACTGGGCGGTGTATGTGCGTTCGGTAGGCGTCAAGATGACCTGCCGGCCGCTGTAGAGATCGGCTTCAGCATGCTCTACACCCGACACCTCGCGGCCGGTGATGGGATGGGCTGGCACGAACGACCCCACCTGATCGCGCAGCGCGCGGCGCGCGGCCTGCACCACGTCTGCCTTGGTGGAGCCCACATCCATGATCAACATCTGTGCCGTCACCAGGTGTTTAATGGCCTTGAGGGTGGCCTCGGTGGCAGCGACCGGAACGGCCACCAGCACGATGTCGGCCCCCGCCACGGCCAGCAAAGCCGATGGCGCTTCGACGTCGATCACGCCCAG
>JBCNOJ010000347.1:0-5600 GCA_039593925.1 Acidovorax sp. | reverse complement strand
GCCTCACTTCCCGGCGGGCAAGGTGCTGGTAACGCGCCTGGACAACCTGTCCATCTACTACCAAGACGGCGCCCGCCGCCGTGCGGTGGTGGACCAGCCAGAACGCGACCGCGTGGCGTTCTTCGAGTCAAGCAACGACGCTTACGTGATCGAAGACTACGGCCTGTGCGCCCTGGTGGAAAACATCGAAGTGCTCGACGCACCGGCCCCCTGAGCCGGTAGCGCCTGACCTGATCGCCATCTGAAACCCTGGGCCGCCTGCCACCTGCGCGGCGGCCCAATCTGTGAGAAAGCCCTATGCGTCAAACACCAGCACAACGGCACCGGCTCATGGTGCTGGCCGCTGCGGCCGCCGCCACTGGCGCCGAAGATCCGCACGGCGAGCCCACCGGCACCGCCTACGAACTGATGAAAGCCCAGCTGTACGCCCACGTGCGCACGCTGAAAAATATCCAATCGGTGGAACGCAAGATCGAAGCCAAGCGCACGATGCTGGGCGACTTCGATGCTTACCTGAACGGCGTACTGGAGGCCGACGCTGGCGGCCAGGATGTGGTGGTAGGCACGCTGCTGGTGTGGCACATCGACGTGGGCAACTTCGCATGGGCATTCGCCCTTGCGGAATACGCGCTCCGCCACGCCGTGGCACTGCCTGACCAATACCAGCGCACGTTGCCCACCCTGCTGCTGGACGAAGTGAGCGAAGCCGCCATTGCTGGCAAGTTGACCGGCCCTGACGCGCTGGCATACCTCGCCAAGGTGGACATGCTCACCCAGGACCATGACGCACACGACCAGGCCCGGGCAAAGCTGCACAAGGCCATAGGCTGGGCCAGCATGGGCAAGACCAGCACGAACGACGCAGACCCCAAGGATCTGCCGCCAGACGTTGCTGGTATCGCCTTGAAGCACCTGCGCCGCGCCATGGAACTGAACGACAAGGTGGGCGTGAAAAAGGATATCGAGCGCCTGGAGCGCGCCGTGGATCAGCTCAAAAAAGCTGACTCCCCCCCCAACGATGGAGGGCCGGACAAGAGCGCCAGCGCCTGAACCCGGCTATCCCAAAAGAGCGTACCCCGCACCCTGGCGGCTCGGGGGCCGCGCAAGTGCCAGCACCCCGGTGCATCAACACCTGCAAGGCCCCCGACCACCGCCAACCTGACTCCCCATCATGTCCTTTGTCGCAACGATCAACCCGCCTAAGCCAGCAGTAGAACCACCAGTTCAAAACGATGGGTGGATGCCTGACATGGACCCCGCTGCAGTGCGCGCCGCGTGCCTGCTGGATGGCACCGTCACGACTGCCAGGCTGATTCCGGCGCTGCAGGCTGCAATGCTGACCGTGAACGGCGAGCTGCAGGCCTGGGCCACCGAACAGCGCACGCGCTGGGGATATGCGGCCCTCGCTGATGTGCCTGCCCCGCAGGTGGGCGGCGAATCGGCACAGGTGCTGCGCTACCGGCGGGCCGTCCATGCGTGCCTGCAGGCTGACCTGGCAGAAGCCAACCGAGCACAGGACACCCTTCCCACAGGCTTGGGTAAAGAAGCACGGGTGCTGGAGTCCCTGCAGGTGCAGATCGATGAACACCGCCGCCGCCAGCGGTGGGCCATCAGCGACATGCTGGGCATTGCGCGCAGCACCATCGAGCTGATCTAGCCCATGGCAGGCGCCACCACCCCCACCACCACCGTGCGCGCGCATGAGCACGACACGCTGGCAGGCCTGTGCCACCGCCATCTGGGCCGCACCGCTGGCACGGTGGAGGCCACGCTGGCCGCAACACCTGGCCTCGCCAAACGCGCCGCTGGGCTGGGTGCCGGTGAATCCGTCACGCTGGTGGCCGCGCCCGTGGCCCCTCGCAAACTAGTTCAACTTTGGGATTGACCCATGGCAAGAGAAGTAATCAAGGACGCGCTGACCGAGGGCGTCAAATCTACCCCCCCGCTGGTAGTTCTGGGCAAGTCCATTGCGGAAGGCTGGACCATCAACCACACAGTGGCGGCCCTGACCATCGTTTATTTGCTGATGCAGATCGGCTGGCTGGCATGGCGCTGGCGACGGGCTGCGCAGGGCGTGGAAGTGAAGGCCGAGTGATGGACGGGAACTGGAACAAGTGGTGGATGTGGCCGCTTGCGCCATTCATCCTGCTGGTGGTCGGCCTGCTGTGGATGTACGACTGGATCAAGCCCACCAAGGGGGGTAAGCGATGACCACGAAACAATCCATTGCACGCATTGCCGTCGCTGTCCTCACCCTGTCGGCCGCAGGGTTTGCGGCATGGCAGCAAGAAGAAGGCGACGGCCCCACCAGCGTGCGAGCCGATGGCGCAGTGGTGCATCACCCCTACGTGCCCACAGCAGGCGACGTCCCAACCATCGGCCACGGGTCCACCCGCTACGAAGACGGCACGCCCGTGCGCCTGTCAGATGCCCCCATCACGCGCGAGCGGGCCCAGCAGCTGGCGCGCAACCTGCACAGCGAGGAAGAAGCACGGTTCAAGGCCAGCTTGCCCGGCGTGTCGCTCTACCCGGCCGAATATGACCTGTATCTGGACTTTGTCGGCCAGTACGGCATTGGCAACTGGCGCACCAGCTCCATGCGCCGCCACCTGCTGGCCGGGGAGTACGTGCGCGCCTGCCAGGCCCTGCCAGCGTGGCGGTTTCAGAACGGCCGGGATTGCCGCCTGCCGCAGAACTGGGGGCCGAAGGGCTGCAAGGGCGTGTGGACCCGGCAACAAAAGAGGCATGCGGACTGCATGGCGATGCAATGAAAAAAATCCTCAAGACCCTGGCAGTAGGTGCCCTGGTGGTGGTGGTGCTGGCCGTCACCGCGCTCACGGCTGCCTATTTCACATTCTGCGGCGGCCACCCGCACGGGATCTGCTGACATGCTCACCACCCTACGCGCCAACGCCTGGAAATACACCGCGCTCGCCCTCGGGCTGGGCCTCGGATTCGCCTTGGCAATGCAGAGCATCCGCCTGGCCGAAGCACGGCTGGAAACCGCCCATGCAGAACGCACCCTGCATGCTGAGCGCGCGGCCACCGCCCAGGCCGCGCTCACGACATCGGAACGCTATCGAAAACTTGGAGACACCCACCGTGATGAAGTCGCCCAGATCCACGAAGATGCACAGGCCGCCCTTGTTGCTGCTGATGCTGGCCGCGTGCGCGCTGTTGATGCTCGCAACCGGCTGCAGCGCGACCTTGCCGACTACCTCACCCAGCACCGTGCCGCCGCCCAGGCTCGCGCCGCTGCAGGCCAGTGCACGCCAGACACCGGCCCCGCCGATCTGCTCGCCGAGCTGCAGCGACGCGCTGACGACAGAGCGGGAGAGCTGGCGCACATCGCTGATACCGCCCGCGCCCGTGGCCTCGCCTGCGAGCGCGCCTACGACAGCGCCCGCGCAATGATCGAGGCTGCAAATGCTCAAGCTCAATAGCTTGGAAGCACTGCTGAGACAGTGCCTGCCAGATCTCGCAAGGGATCCAAAACGCTTGATCGTGCTGGCGGAAAACGGCACCGTAGTGAGCACAGGAACCACCAGCCTGTCATTCGAGTGGCGGTACACGGCCCGGGTGATCGTGCTCGACTACGAAGGGCATGCAGACGCGGTGATCGTTCCCATCATTGCGTGGATGAAGCGCAACCAGTCCGAACAGATGGACAACCCCGACCGCTGGGGCAATGCCATCAAGTTCCGGGTGGAGCCGCTGACACCCACGACGATGGATTTTGGTATCGAGCTGCAGCTAACCGAGCGGGCCATAGTCAAACCGGATCCAACCGCCCCACCAGACGCCCCCCACCGTCTGGTGGTGGAACACCCAGAAGAGCCTTGCCACATCGGCACGGTGTGCAAGCCAGAGCACTGGGAACTGTGGCTGCGCGACGAGCGGATGCTGGCAGCGTGGGATCTGACGCCTCCCCCGGCGAAGGCCTGGTTTAGCCCATGAGCGGCGCGACATCGATGCAGGCGCTGGAAAACTGGGCGGGCGCGCTTCTGCAGCGCCTTTCCCCAGTAGAGCAGCAGCGCCTTGCATTGAACGTGGCCCGGCAGCTGCGGCGCAGCCAGCAAAAAAACATGCGAGCCCAGCAGGGGCCGGATGGCACCGCCTGGCAGCTACGCAAAACGCCCGCCAAGACCCTGCGGGACGCCAAGACAGGCCCCATGATGCGTGGCCTGGCCGCCGCCAAATACCTGCGCGCCCAAGCCACGCCAAGCGAGGCCACTGTGGCCTTTGCCGACCGCGTGCAACGCATCGCCCGCGTTCACCACTACGGCGAAACCGACGCTGTGAACCACCCGGACCCGCCGCAGTACGACTACCCCGCCCGGCCGCTGCTGGGAATATCCGACGCAGATCTGAAAGCCATCACCCAGCTGCTGATGAAGCACCTGCAGGGCTGACCATGTGCAGGCGCCTGCCACACGCCTAAGCGCTGGCGCTATCACGCGCGCGCGGACACCATCAGTGGATGGATTCGCCCACCCCACAACCTGAAAGCCCGTATGAAACCCAGCGGCGCATGGAAAACATCGTGCGCAAGGGCACGGTGGCCGCCGTGCGCCTGGCCGCACCTGCCCGCGTTCGCGTTAAGACGGGCGATAACACCACGGACTGGCTGCCCTGGATCGCACTGCGCGCTGGTGGCGTTGCAGGTGGCCGAACTTGGAATCCAGCTGTCGTAGGCGAACAGTGCACCGTGCTGGCGCCCGGCGGCGACCTGGCCCAGGCCGTGGTGTTGCTGGGCCTGTACAGCGACGCCATGCCCCAGGGCAGCGAGCAAGCCGCCTGCGACCGCACCGACTGGGATGAAGACAACTATTTCGAGTGGCTGCGCGGAGCGCTGACGGCGTACTGCATGGAGTCCATCACCCTGAGCACGCCGAACACCAGCGTGCACATGGAAGGATCCACCGTGACGATCACCGGGGGCGGCGCAGTCCTCACCATCGGCCCCGACCGGATCACCTCGAACGTGGATATCGTGGCCCAAGGCATCAGCTTGGTAAACCACGTCCACGGGGGCGTGCGCGTTGGCGACGACAACACAGGGGCCCCAGCATGATGGACCGCACCACCGGCAAGGCCATCGGCGAACTGGCCCACCTTCGCCAAAGTGTGGGGGACATCCTCACAACCCCTATCGGCTCGCGCGTGATGCGGCACGAATACGGCAGCCAGGTGCCCATGCTGGTGGATCAGCCGGACAACCAGATCACCCAGCTGCGGCTGCTGTCAGCTGCCGCCAGTGCCTTGATGCGCTGGGAACCTCGCCTGGCAGTGTCAAACATCGAGATCGAGCGCGAGCCATCCACCCCCGGCCGCGCGCTGGTCACCGTGTACGGCAGCTACCTGAGCCGTGCAGCTGCTCGACCCCAGGCGCTGAGCCTCACCGTGCCAGCTGGTGGTGCAGCATGAGCAGCGTTCTGGATACCAGCGCCCTGCCATCCCCCGCAGTGGTGGAGCTGCTCGACTTCGAGGCCATCGTGGCCGATATCAAGGCGGATCTGCTGGCGCGCTACCCAGAGGCAGCCACGGTGCTGGATCTGGAATCCGAACCGCTGGTGAAGCTGCTGGAGTCGTTCGCGTTC
>JBCNOJ010000346.1:0-5606 GCA_039593925.1 Acidovorax sp. | reverse complement strand
TGTGCCCCGGCAAGGCCTACGACCGCTCGCCCTGCGGCACCGGCACCAGCGCCAAAATTGCCTGCCTGGCCGCCGATGGCAAGCTGCAGCCGGGCCAGGTGTGGCGCCAGGCCAGCATCATCGGCAGCCAGTTCGAGGCCAGCTACACGCTGCAGGACGATGGCAAGCTCATCCCCACCTTGCGTGGCCGCGCTTACATGAGTGCGGAAGCGACCCTGCTGATCGACGATGCAGACCCCTTCGCCTGGGGCATCCGGCTGTAAACCGACTTCTCCCACAGCGCAGGCCCCATGCAAACCACCGACGTCCTTGTGATCGGCGCTGGCATCGTCGGCGCGGCATGTGCCCATGCGCTCGTGCAGGCCGGGCTGTCGGTGCGAATCATCGATGCGCGCCTGGGCGGTGCCACGGCGGCAGGCATGGGCCATCTGGTGGTGATGGATGACAACCCGGCTGAGCTGGCGCTCAGCAAATCATCGCTGGACCTCTGGCACACCTGGGCCCCGCAGATGGACGCAGGCTGCGCCTTCACCGCCTGCGGCACACTTTGGCTGGCTGCCAACGAGGAAGAACTGCAGGCCGCGCACGCCAAGCGCGCCACCTTGCAAGCACAAGGCGTGGCCTGCGAGATGCTGGATGCCGCAGCCCTCGCCCGCGCAGAACCTGCGCTGCGCACAGGCCTGGCGGGCGCGCTGAAAGTGAATGGCGATAGCGCGATTTATGCCCCGCGTGCCGCCCAGTGGTTGGTGGCCCAGGCCGCAGCGCATGGAAACGTGGTGGTCGAACAGGCCGAAGCCATGCAGATCGAAGGCCACACCGTCACCCTGCGCGATGGAAGCCAGCGCAGCGCAGGCGCCATCGTGCTGGCCAGCGGCATCCAGGCCCCGCGGCTGTGCCCCGGCCTGCCGCTGCGCCCCAAGAAGGGCCACCTCGTCATTACCGACCGCTACCTCGGCACCGTGCACCACCAGCTGGTGGAGCTGGGCTACATCACAAGTGCCCACCACAGCGATGGCACTTCGGTGGCCTTCAACGTGCAGCCCCGGCCCACCGGGCAGTTGCTGATCGGTTCATCGCGCGAGTTCGACACCACCGACCCCGCCGTCAACCACGCCGTGATGACGCGTATGCTGCAACGGGCACTCGACTACCTTCCAGGCCTGGCCGACCTCAACGCCATCCGCACCTGGACGGGTTTTCGCGCTGCCACGCCTGACAGCCTGCCCATCATCGGCCCGCACCCCGAGCGCCCTCACCTGTGGCTGGCGGTAGGGCATGAAGGGCTGGGCGTGACCACGGCACCCGCCACCGCACAGTTGCTGGCCGCGCAGATCACCGGCAGCGCCCCGCCCATCGACCCCATGCCCTACGCCGCGCAGCGTTTTGATTCGTGGGGTGCTGCATGACGCGCCCCGCCTCCCACACCCCGACCGTGCAGATCGTCGTGAACGGAATCCCCCGGCAAGTGCCAGCGGGCACCAGCGTGGCTGCGGCGCTGGCGCAACAACCACCGGGCACCACCCGCACCTCGGTCAGTGGCGAGGCGCGCGCGCCGCTGTGTGGCATGGGCGTGTGCCACGAATGCCGAGTGCGCATCCAGGGCCGCATCCGCCTGGCCTGCCAGACGGTGTGCGCCGAGGGCATGGCCATCGAGACCGATGCAGGTACCGCCTCCGGGAGCGCCATGTCATGCCCATGACCCGCCCCACCCCCATGCACGAACGCTGCGACATTCTCATCATCGGCGCGGGCCCAGCGGGCATGGCAGCAACACTGGCGGCTGCACCCAGCGGGGCCGCAATAACGGTGGTGGACGACAACCCCCAGCCCGGCGGCCAGATCTGGCGCGACGGCCCGCAGGCCGCACTGCCCCCTATGGCGCAGCAGCATCGCGCGGCGCTCGCCAAGCACACCAACATACGCGTATTGACTGGCACCCGGGTGGTGGGGCTGGGAGCCAGTCACCCCACCGACAACGCCCCCGCCCTGCTGCTGGAAGACGCTGACCGGGGCTGGACCCAGCACAGCCACCGCATCATCCTGTGCACCGGCGCACGCGAGCTGCTGTTGCCCTTCTCCGGCTGGACCTTGCCCGGCGTGACGGGTGCGGGTGCGCTGCATGCCCTCATCAAGGCGGGGCTGGACGTGCGCGGCCAGCGCATCGTGATTGCTGGTACAGGCCCCCTGCTGCTGGCAACGGCCGCCACAGCCACGCAGGCCGGTGCCAGGGTGGTGCGCATTGCCGAGCAGGCCTCCTGGGCAGCACTCGCGCGCTTTGCGGCGCAACTGCCACGCTGGCCGGCCAAGGCGCTGCAGGCGCTCACCTTGATCCACCCGGGCTTGCGCGCAAGCACCCATGTGCTGGAGGCGCAAGGCACCACCCAGGTGCAGTCCGTGCGGCTGCGCAAGGGCGCACACGCAGAAGAAGCCATCGCCTGCGACCGCGCGGCCTGCGGCTTTGGCCTCGTACCCAACAGCCAGCTAGGCCAGCTGCTCGGTTGCACACTGGGCGGACCGCTGAGCGGCGGCCTCGGTCTGGCAGTGGACGCGCAGATGCGCACCACGGTGCCGGGCGTTTTGGCGGCCGGGGAAAGCACGGGCTTTGGCGGCAGCGAGCGTGCCTTGGTGCAGGGCGCCATCGCAGGCCACACAGCCGCAGGCCACGTTCAACAGGCCCAGGCATTGCGCGCACAGCTTGCACGCTGGGAAGGTTTTGCCCAGGCCCTGCAGACTTCGTTTGTGCTGAACGAACAGCTCAAGGCCCTGCCCCGGCCCGACACCCTGGTGTGCCGCTGTGAAGACGTGGCCTATGCCGACCTGGCCCCGCGCCAGGGCTGGATTGACGCCAAGCTGCACACCCGCTGCGGCATGGGCGCCTGCCAGGGGCGCATCTGCGGCGCGGCCACACAACACCTTTTTGGGTGGACACCTGCCGCGCCCCGGCAGCTGCTGGCCCCTGCACGCATCGGCACCCTGGCCGCCTATGGCGGGCCGGCACCGGAAAACCCCGGCGCTGTGCCGCCTGCCTGACCCGCAGCCTTCTCTCCAGCTCTGCAGCGCCCCCACGACCAACAGGCATTCATCTTGCTTACCAATATATCAACCAGATATTAAAAATTCAGCCTCACCAAGTCGCCGACCCAAGCCCGTTCCACCCCGAGCACCGCACCATGCCATCCACCCACAGCCCCGCCTCACCACCCGTCGCAAAGCCGCGTGCCCCTGTTCGCAGGGTGCTGGCGCTGTCCTCGCACATCCTGCGCATCGAGCGGCAGGTGCTCACCGGCCTGATGACGCTGCTGGTGCTGCTCATCCTGCTCAACGTGGTCACGCGCTACACCGGCATGCCCATCTACTGGGTGGACGAGGCGGCGGTCTACACCGTGGTGTGGCTGACCTTTGTGGGCGCTTCGGTCATGACGCGGTTGCGCATGGACTTTGCCGTGACCATGCTGACCGACCACCTCGGCGCGCGGGGAGCCCGGGCGTTCAAGGTGGTGGCCACGTTGGGCGTGCTGCTGTTTGGCCTGGCCATGCTGGTGATGTGCTGGATGTGGATGGACCCCATCGGTATCGCACGCTACGGCTTTGATGCCAAGGAGTTTGCGGCCGAGAGCTTCAACTTCCTCTACACCGAGCGCACACAGACGCTGAACTGGCCCACCTGGGTGCTGCAGCTGATCCTGCCGATCTTCTCGGCCACCTTCAGCGTGCATGCCCTGGCCAACCTGCTGGAAGACATGGGCGCCGCAGAGCGCGTGCAGCACGCGGGCTTTGACGTGGTCAACGCCGACGCCGTGAACTGAACGCCCCCACCCCTGCAAACCCACCGAGCCCCGACCATGATCACCACCCTGTTCTTCCTCGCCGCCTTGATGGTGGGTGTGCCCATCGGCGTGTGCCTGTGCCTGTCGGGCGCGGTGTACATCCTCAGCATCGGCAGCCCGGTGCTGTTCCAGTCCTTCCCCATGCAGATGTTTGGCGGGGTGGACAGCTATGGCCTCATCGCCATTCCGCTGTTCATCCTGATCGGCGAGATCATGAACAGCGGCGGCATCACGCGGCGGCTGGTGGACCTGTCCATGGCCTTCATCGGCTCGGTCAAAGGCGGCCTCGCCTACGTGAACATCCTGGCCAACATGCTGGTGTCTTCCATCATCGGATCGGCCACTGCGCAGGTGGCCATCATGTCGCAGGTCATGGTGCCCGAGATGGAGAAGCAGGGCTACGACAAGACCTTTGCGGCAGGCCTCACGGTGTATGGCGGCATGCTGGGGCCCATCATTCCGCCCTCGGTGATGTTTGTGGTCTACAGCGTGCTGGCCCAGGTCGCCGTGGGCGACATGCTGATCGCAGGCATCCTGCCCGGCGTGCTGCTCACGCTGCTGTTCTTTGTGGTGATCGCGCTCATGGGTTTCGTCTACAACTACCCGCGCAGTGAAAAGCGCACGCTGGCCCAGCGTGCACGCACGGTGGTGCAGGCCAGCCCCACGCTGCTCATCCCCATCATCATCGTCGGCTCCATCCTGAGTGGCGTGGCCAACCCCACCGAATCGGCTGCCGTGGGCGCGCTGGTCTCGGCCCTGGTGGGCCGCTATGTGACCAAGGAGTTCCGCTTCAGCGCCATGCCGGCCATCCTGCTGCGCTCGGCGATCTACTCGGCCATCGTGCTGTTTCTGGTGGCGGCGGCGGCCGTGTTCTCGTGGCTGCTGATCTACGGCAAGGTGCCGCAGATGGTGGCCGCCTGGGTACAGACCGTGGCGCACGACCCGGTCACCTTCCTGCTGCTCACCAACGTCATCCTGCTGGTCATCGGCACGGTGATCGACGGCATCCCCGGACTCATCATGACCGCGCCCATCCTGCTGCCGATTGCCACCGAGGTCTATCACATCGACCCGCGCCACTTTGGCGTGGTGATCGTCGTCAACCTGGTGCTGGGGCTGATGACCCCACCCGTGGGCCTGAGCTTTTTTGTCGCGTCAGCCGTCACCGGGGCCAAGCCCGGAAAGATGTTCATCGTCACCCTCCCGTTTTTCATCATCAGCTGCGTGGCGCTGGTGATGTTGTCGCTGTTCCCCAGCCTGTCGCTCGGCCTGCTCAAGTAGCAGGGCATGCCGTACGACAGATCCGTCCCCCTCCCAACGTTCTTTCACACGGAGTTCACCATGACGACCCAGCCTGCCCGCCCAGTCTCCCGCCGCCACTTCATCCAGCGCCACGCGGTGGCCGCAGCCGCCGTCACGGGGCTGGGCTTTCCGGCCCTGGTGCGTGCGGCAGATGCCAAGGAGTTCCGCCTGGGCCTGATCACACCCGCAGGCCACTCGTGGAACCGCGCCGCGCTGCAGTTTGGCGAGGCACTGAAGAAGGAAACCGACGGCCGCCTGAGCGTCACGGTCTTCCACTCGGGCCAGCTGGGCAACGAGGCGGCGATGATGCAGCAGCTGCAGTCCGGCGCGCTCGATATGGGCTGGATTCAGGCCGCCGAGCTGGGCTCGCGGGTGGCCAGCATCGCGGCCATCAACGCCCCCTACCTGGTGCGCTCCACGCCCGCCGTGGCCAAGCTGGTCAAACACCCCGCCGCCACCAAGCTGCTGGAGGTGCTG
>JBCNOJ010000345.1:0-5628 GCA_039593925.1 Acidovorax sp. | reverse complement strand
CCAACGCCTACATCGCCATGAAGTCGGCCCCTGATCTGCCACGCAAGAACTTCACCGCCATGCTGCGCCTGGACCACAACCGCGCTGCCAGCCAGATCGCTGCCAAGACCGGCAAGGCCGTGGCCGACATCGAAAAGCTGACCGTGTGGGGCAACCACTCGCCCACGATGTACGCCGACTACCGTTTCGCCACCATCAACGGCGAGAGCGTCGCCAAGATGATCAACGACCAGGAATGGAACGCCAACACCTTCCTGCCCACCGTGGGCAAGCGTGGCGCCGCCATCATCGAAGCCCGTGGCCTGTCGTCCGCCGCTTCGGCTGCCAACGCCGCCATCGACCACATGCGTGACTGGGCACTGGGCACCAACGGCAAGTGGGTCACGATGGGCGTTCCTTCGGACGGCCAATACGGCATCCCCAAGGACACCATGTTCGGCTTCCCCGTGACCTGCGAAAACGGTGAATACAAAGTGGTGGAAGGCTTGGACATCGACGCGTTCTCGCAAGAGCGCATCAACACCACGCTCGCTGAGTTGCAAGGCGAACAAGAAGGCGTGAAGCACCTGCTGTAATCGGCAGTCAGGCTGTTCGTTCATGCTCGACTGGAACCCTGCGCTCTACCGCCGCTTTGAGGAAGAGCGCACGCGCCCAGCCCAGGAGTTGCTGGCGCGGGTGCCTTTGGCCCACGCAGGCCCGGACGCCCATGTGGTGGACCTGGGCTGTGGGCCTGGCAACTCCACCGAGCTGCTGGTGCGACGCTTTCCCCAAGCGCAGGTTTCCGGCATGGACAGTTCTGCCGCCATGCTGGACAGCGCACGCGAGCGTCTTCCTGGCGTGGCCTTCGAGCAGGGCGACATCGCCACCTGGGTGCCCAGCGTGGCGCCCCACCTTATTTATGCCAACGCCGCCCTGCAGTGGGTGGCGGGGCACGAAACCCTGATCCCCCGGTTGTTCGGTCTGCTTGCCCCTGGAGGCGTGCTTGCCATTCAGATGCCCGACAACCGCCAGCAACCTTCGCACCGCTTGATGCGGGACATCGCAAAACAAGCTCCCTGGAGCGACGCCATCGGCGACGCCGAAAGCGTGCGCAGCGAACTGGCCACCATCGCCGGCTATTACGACATGCTGGCTCCGCACGCCGCGCATGTCGACGTGTGGCACACCGTCTACCAGCACGTCATGCCCTCGGCCCAGGCCATTGTCGACTGGCTGCGCAGCACGGGCCTGCGCCCGTTTCTGGACCCGCTGTCTGACACCTTGCGCGAGAGTTTTCTGGCCGAGTACGAAAGCCGCATCAGCGATGCGTACCCTGTGCGGACGGATGGCAGTCGGCTGCTGGCTTTCCCTCGCATGTTCATCGTCGCTCAGCGCCGCCTGTCATGACCCTTTCCGCTTCCCCGGCCCATCCGGCCAGCGTGCTGCTGGGTGCCCAGGCCGCCGCCAGCCGCTTGCCGGTGTGCGACCACTACAGCGGCGTGGGCGCGCGCATGCGCAAGAGTCTGGAGCTGCAGGCCGAAATGACGGCCGAGCTGGGCCATTGCGTGTTCGACGTGACGCTTGACTGCGAGGACGGCGCCCCCGTGGGCCAGGAACGCGAGCACGCCGACCTCGTAGCAAGCCTGGCGCGCAATGCCCCCGATGGCGCGCGTGTGGCGGCCCGCGTGCACACGGTGGACCACCCTGCGTTCGCCAACGACATGGCCACCATTGCCGGTGAAGCAGGACACCGACTGACCCACATCATGGTGCCCAAGGTCGAGTCGGTGGACGACGTGCTGAGCGCCGAAAAAGCCCTGGTTGCAGCGTCTGCAGGCCATTTGCCTTTGCATGTGCTGATCGAATCTCCCGCAGCCGTTCACCGCGCGTTCGAGATCGCTTCGCACCCGCGTGTGCAAAGCCTGAGTTTTGGGCTCATGGATTTTGTGTCGGCCCACGGCGGCGCCATTCCGGCTTCGGCCATGGGCTCGCGCGGCCAGTTCGAGCACCCACTGGTGGTGCGCGCCAAGCTCGAGGTCGCTGCCGCATGCCATGCGCATGGCAAGGTGCCATCGCACTGCGTGGTCACCGAGTTTTCAGATGCTGGCGCCTTGCAGGCAGCAGCCACCATGGCCTCGCTGGAGCTTGGCTACACCCGGATGTGGAGCATCCATCCTGCGCAGATACGACCCATCCTCCAGGCATTTGCGCCTTTGCAGGGGGATATTGATGATGCTGCAAAAATAATAGCTGCTGCCGTAGACGCTGATTGGGCTCCGATCAGTTTTGAAGGCAAGTTGCATGACCGTGCCAGCTACCGCTTTTACTGGCAGGTGCTGGAGCGCGCCCACAACACCGGGCGCGCCATTCCTTCTGCGGTGCGCCATTGGTTTGACGCACCGGCTCCTGTTCCGTTGTAAACCCCGTTACCCCCTCACCCCTTACTTCCTTCCCACGCAGGACCCTTCTTCATGAAATCCCTGATTGCCTCCGCCCTGATGCTGCTGGCCCCGGCCCTCGCCATGGCGCAAACGTCCGCGCAACCTGCGGCCAAGGCCGATGCCAAGGCACCCGCCAAGGCGGCTGCAAAGCAACCCGCGGCCAAGCCTGCAGCAAAACCTGCTGCCAAGTCCGAAACCAAGTCTTCCCAAGCGCCCGCCAAGAAAGCCAGCACCGCCAAGGCGGAGCCTGCCAGCAGCCGCACGCAGCTCAAGAGTGCAGCCAACCAGGTGGCCACCGGCATCATTGCTGCGGAGGCCGCCTTGTCACCAGAAGAACTGGCGATTGCCGAGCGTGTGCATGTGGGCCGCATCCCCTGTGAACTGGGCGCCTTTGTGACCGTGACGGCCGACACGGCCACCCCTGGCCTCTTCCATGTGGAGGGCAAGGGCTTCAAGTACCACATGTCGCCGGTGGCCACGACCACTGGCACGGTGCGCCTGGAAGACCAGAAGGGCGGGGCGGTGTGGCTGCAGATTGCCAACAAATCCATGCTCATGAACCAGAAACTGGGCCAGCGCCTGGCCGATGAATGCATGAGCCCGCAACAGCTGGTGGTGGCTGAAGCCATCAAGAAGAACCCCCCCGTGAGCGTGCTGGAGCCGCTGAAGTAAGCCGCTCCCGGCCAAGCCACCCATAACAACCTTTGCATGCGCGGGTACGCCTTTCCAGCGAAACATTGACGTCCCCACGCACGCCGCCCCACTTTAGAACGCAACCGGAGAAAAATGATGTTGAAAGCCTACCGTGACCATGTGGCCGAGCGCGCCGCGCTGGGCATCCCACCCCTGCCTCTGACGGCCAAGCAGACGGGCGAGCTGATCGAGCTGCTGAAGAACCCGCCCGCTGGTGAAGGTGACACGCTGGTCGACCTGATCACGCACCGCGTGCCGGCCGGCGTGGACGACGCCGCCAAGGTCAAGGCCAGCTACCTGGCTGCCGTGGCCCACGGCACCGAGGTGTGCACGCTGATCGGCCGCGAAAAGGCCACGCAGCTGCTGGGCACCATGCTGGGCGGCTACAACCTCACCCCGCTGATCGATCTGCTGGACGACGCCGCCGTGGCTTCCGTGGCCGCCGAGGCGCTCAAGAAGACGCTGCTCATGTTCGACCAGTTCCATGACGTCAAGGAAAAGGCCGACAAGGGCAACACCTTCGCCAAGGCCGTGCTGCAAAGCTGGGCCGACGCCGAGTGGTTCACCAGCCGCCCCGAAGTGCCCCAGAGCATCAAGCTCACCGTGCTCAAGGTCACCGGCGAAACCAACACCGACGACCTGTCGCCCGCGCCCGACGCCTGGAGCCGCCCCGACATTCCGCTGCATGCCCTGGCCATGCTCAAGAACAAGCGCGACGGCATCACCCCTGAGGAAGATGGCAAGCGCGGCCCGGTGAAGTTCATCGAGGAACTGCGCGCCAAGGGCAACCTCGTGGCCTACGTGGGCGACGTGGTGGGCACCGGCTCCAGCCGCAAGTCGGCCACCAACAGCGTGCTGTGGTTCACGGGCGAAGACATTCCCTTCGTGCCCAACAAGCGCTTTGGCGGCGTCTGCCTGGGCGGCAAGATCGCCCCCATCTTCTACAACACCATGGAAGATGCCGGCGCACTGCCCATCGAGCTGGACGTGAGCCAGATGAACATGGGCGATGAGATCGAACTGCTGCCCTACGCCGGCAAGGCGCTCAAGGACGGCAACGTGATCGCCGAATTCGAAGTCAAGAGCGACGTGCTGTTCGACGAAGTGCGCGCCGGTGGCCGCATTCCGCTGATCATCGGCCGCGGCCTGACCGCCAAGGCGCGCGAGGCCCTGGGTCTGCCACCCTCCACGCTGTTCCGCCTGCCGCAAGTGCCCGCTGCCACCGGCAAGGGCTTTACGCTGGCGCAGAAGATGGTCGGCCGCGCCTGCGGCCTGCCGGAAGGCCAGGGCGTGGTGCCCGGCACGTACTGCGAACCCCGCATGACCTCGGTCGGCTCGCAAGACACCACCGGCCCCATGACCCGCGACGAACTGAAGGACCTGGCCTGCCTGGGCTTCAGCTCCGACCTGGTGATGCAGTCCTTCTGCCACACGGCCGCTTACCCCAAGCCCGTGGACGTGAAGATGCACCACGAGCTGCCCGACTTCATCAGCACGCGCGGCGGGATTTCGCTCAAGCCCGGTGACGGCATCATCCACAGCTGGCTTAACCGCATGCTGCTGCCCGACACCGTGGGCACCGGCGGCGACTCGCACACGCGTTTCCCCATCGGCATCAGCTTCCCTGCTGGCTCGGGCTTGGTGGCTTTTGCTGCCGCCACGGGCGTGATGCCACTGGACATGCCGGAATCCGTGCTGGTGCGCTTCAAGGGCCAGATGCAGCCCGGCGTCACGCTGCGCGACCTGGTGCATGCCATTCCGCTGTACGCCATCAAGGCAGGGCTACTGACCGTGGCCAAGCAAGGCAAGAAGAACATCTTCTCGGGCCGCATCCTGGAGATCGAAGGTCTGCCTGACATGAAGGTCGAGCAAGCGTTCGAGCTGTCCGACGCCTCCGCCGAGCGCTCTGCCGCCGGCTGCACGGTGCGCCTGAACAAGGAACCCGTGATCGAGTACATCAACTCGAACATCGTGCTGCTCAAGAACATGATCGCCCAGGGCTATTCCGACGCACGCACCATCGGCCGCCGCATCAAGGCCATGGAAGCCTGGCTGGCCAACCCCCAGCTGCTGCAGCCTGACGAAGACGCCGAGTACGCCGCCGTGATCGAGATCGATCTGGCCGAGATCACCGAGCCCATCGTCTGCTGCCCCAACGATCCTGACGACGCCAAGACGCTGTCGGATGTGGCTGGCGCACAAATCGACGAAGTGTTCATCGGCTCTTGCATGACCAACATCGGTCACTTCCGCGCAGCCTCCAAGCTGCTCGAAGGCAAGAAGGACATCCCGGTCAAGCTTTGGATGGCACCGCCCACCAAGATGGATGCCCAGCAGCTGACGGAAGAAGGCCACTACGGCGTGTTCGGCTCGGCCGGGGCGCGCATGGAAATGCCGGGCTGCTCGCTGTGCATGGGCAACCAGGCGCAGGTGAAGGAAGGCGCTACGGTCATGTCCACCAGCACCCGCAACTTCCCCAACCGCCTGGGCAAGAACACCAACGTTTACCTGGGCT
>JBCNOJ010000344.1:0-5645 GCA_039593925.1 Acidovorax sp. | reverse complement strand
GCGGATGACCCGGCGGGCAAGTTCTACAGCACGCTGATGCTGTTCATGGCCGCGATGCTGGGCATCGTGCTGTCTGACAACGTGCTGCTGCTCATCGTGTTTTGGGAGCTGACCAGCATTTCTTCTTTTCTGCTGGTGGGCTACTGGAACCACCGTGCCGACGCCCGCGCCGGGGCCCGAATGGCACTGGCCATCACGGGCGGTGGTGGCCTAGCCATGCTGGGTGGTTTTGTGCTGCTGGGCCAGATTGCGGGCACCTACGAGATCAGTCAGATGGTGCCGCTGGCCGCGCAGATCCAGGCAGACGCACGTTATCCGGCCGCATTGATCCTGATCCTGCTGGGTTGTTTTACCAAAAGCGCCCAGTTCCCCTTCCACTTCTGGCTGCCCCAGGCCATGGCAGCCCCTACGCCGGTGTCGGCCTACCTGCACTCGGCCACCATGGTGAAGGCTGGGATCTTTTTGCTGGCGCGCCTCACCCCGGTCATTGGCGGCACGGAGCTGTTTGTGGGCATTGTGTCCACGGCGGGCCTCGTCACGGTGGCGTTTGCCGCATTCATCGCCATCTTCAAGCACGACCTCAAGGGGCTGCTCGCATACTCCACCATCAGCCACCTGGGGCTCATCACGTTCCTCATCGGCCTGGGCTCTCCGCTCGCTGCCGTGGCCGCGGTGTTCCACATCCTCAACCACGCCAGCTTCAAGGCCGCCCTGTTCATGACGGCCGGCATTGTGGACCACGAAACCGGCACCCGCGACATGCGCCAGTTGGGCGGTCTGTACAAGCTCATGCCCTGGACTGCCACGCTCGCCATGGTGGCCTCGGCCGCCATGGCCGGGGTGCCGCCGTTCAACGGTTTCCTGTCCAAGGAAATGTTCCTGACCGAAACCGTGGCCTTTGCGCAAAGCGGCGGTTGGCGCTGGCTGGTACCCGCCCTGGCCACACTGGCCGCGCTGTGCAGCGTCGCCTATTCGGCCCGACTGGTGCACGACGTGTTTTTCAACGGCGCGCCGCGCGACCTGCCCAACCCGCATCCGCATGAACCGCCCGTTGGCATGAAGGCGCCGGTGGCGCTGCTGGCCGCCATCTGCGTTGTGGTGGGCATCGTCCCCGCGCTCACGCTGGGCCCGATGGTGCAGCTCGCATCCACCGCCCTGCTGGGCGCGCCGCCCCCTGAATACCACCTCGCCATCTGGCACGGCGTCAACCTGCCGCTGCTGCTGAGTGTGGTGGCATTGGCGGCCGGTGTCGCGTTTTACCTGCTGCTTGCGCGCAATGGGCGCTTGCATGCCCTCTCTTCCGAAGGCTGGTTTGGCGCCCTCACCGGTTCCAACCTCTTCACCCGCGGCTCCGATCATTTGTTTGGTGCAGCCGGGCGCATCACTTCGCTGCTGGAAATCGGCTCGCTGCAGCGCTACATCGCGTGGATGGTGATGGCCTGCGTCGCGGCCGTGGCGGTGACTGTTCTGTCTGGGCAAACGCCCGGCACCGGCACACGCGAGCTGCTGCCCGTGAACCCGCTGGCGCTGGTGCTGTGGGCCATTTTGCTGGCTGCATGCGCGTGGCTCGCCCTGAACCACCACGACCGTTTTCAGTCGGTGGTGGTGACGGGGATTGTGGGGCTGGTTACTGCGCTGAGCTTCGTGAGCCTGTCGGCGCCCGACCTGGCGCTGACGCAACTTACGGTTGAGGTGGTTTCCACTGTTCTGCTGCTCATGGGCCTGGCCCTGCTGCCCCGCCAGACGCCGCGAGAGTCCGCACCCAGCCGCCGCGTGCGCGATGCGTCGCTGGCGCTGGCGGGCGGCGCAGGCATGGCCTGGCTTGCGTGGG
Organism: Acidovorax sp.; assembly: GCA_039593925.1. Taxonomy (GTDB): domain Bacteria; phylum Pseudomonadota; class Gammaproteobacteria; order Burkholderiales; family Burkholderiaceae_C; genus Acidovorax. Next base: position 3,814 of record JBCNOJ010000344.1, on the reverse strand, counting down.
TCATGCTCACCCGCGATCACAACTCCATCTCCTGGTATTTCCTCAATCACTCGGCCATCGCAGGTGGCGGCACCAACGCGGTCAACGTGATCCTGGTGGACTTCCGCGGCTATGACACGTTTGGCGAGATCACCGTGCTGGGAATTGCCGCGATCGGCGTGCTGGCGCTCATGGATGGCATGCGCACCCGCCGCGCCAACACGGATGCACAAGGCCAGCCCTTCACCTTTGCCGCCCAGCCGCTGATGCTGCGCGTGGCCGCGCGGGTGGTGCTTCCGCTTGCGCTGGTGGTCACGTTGTACATCTTCATGCGTGGGCACAACCAGCCCGGTGGCGGGTTCATTGCCGGCTTGGTGACGGCGGTGGCGCTGGTGCTGCAATACGTGGCGATGGGACAGTCGCGCGCCGAGGCGCTGCTGCGTGCCGAGGGCGGCCGGCGGTTTGTGCGCTGGATCGGCATTGGCCTGGGCATTGCAGGGCTCACGGGCGTGGGTGCGTTTTTCTTCGGGCAGCCCTTTCTCACCAGCGCGCACGGGCACCCTTACCTGCCCGTGCTGGGCGACATTCCGCTGGCCACAGCGGCGCTGTTCGACCTGGGCGTCTATATCACCGTGGTGGGCGCCACCTTGTTGACGCTGTCGACCCTGGGCGCGGTCACGCGCGAATCCGGTCCCTTGCAGCCTGCTGTGCCCCGCAACATCCCTGACGGAGTCCAACCATGAGCCTTGAATTTCTGGTGGCCACCGGCATCGGTGCGGTCACTGCCACCGGCATCTATCTCATCCTGAGGGGCCGCACCTGGCCCGTCGTCATCGGCCTGAGCCTGCTGGGCTACGCCGTCAACGTGTTCATCTTTGCCATGGGCAGGCTCTGGCAAAACGCAGCGCCCATCCTGTCGGAAGGCGGTAACGTTGCCGACCCCCTGCCCCAGGCGCTGGTGCTCACCGCGATCGTGATCGGGTTTGCCACCACGGGTTTTGTCATTGAACTGGCCCTGCGCACGCGCCACGAGACGGGCAGCGACCACGTGGACGGGCATGAGCCCGGACACGCCACCGCCGGCCCAACGCAGCAGCGGGATGGAGCAGCATGAGCGACCTGCTGAACACGTTCTTTTCCACGCACCTGCCGGTGCTGCCTGTGCTGCTGCCGATGTTCACGGCCGCGGCTCTGCTGCTGATCGGAGACGGTGGCGGCCGAGGCAGCGACGGCGGCACGCAGCTGCGGCTGCTGCGCGGGGTCAGCATGGCGTCGGTCATCCTCGGCGCCGTGCTGGCATGGCGCCTGATGACCGAGGCCGCTGCGGGGCCCATCACGGTTTACCCGCTGGGTGCATGGCCTGCGCCGTCCGGCATCGTGCTGGTGGTGGACCGCCTCAGCGCGCTGATGCTGGCCCTGACCTGGACCATTGCCGTGCCAGTGCTGTGGTACGCCACTGGCGGCTGGGACAGCCATGGGCGGTATTTCCATGCGCTGTTCCACTTCCAGCTCATGGGGTTGTCGGGCGCCTTCGTCACGGGCGACCTGTTCAACCTGTTTGTGTTTTTTGAGGTTCTGCTGATTGCGTCGTACGTGCTCATGGTGCACGGCCAGGGGCGCGACCGCTTCAAGGCCGGTTTGCACTATGTGGTGCTCAACCTCGTGGCGTCGGCGCTGTTCCTGGTGGGGCTGGCCATCATCTACGCGCTGACCGGCACCCTGAACATGGCTGACCTGGCGCTGCGCATCGCGCAGCTCGACCCACCGCAGGCCACGCTGCTCAAGGCCGGGGCCCTGGTGCTGCTGGTGGTGTTCGGCCTCAAGGCTGCTATCGCACCGCTGTACCTGTGGCTACCCACCACCTATGCTGCCGCCAGCGCCCCCGTGGCAGCGCTGTTCGCCATCATGACCAAGGTGGGCGTGTACAGCATCATCCGCGTGCACGCCGTGATGCTGGGCGACGGTGCGGGCCATGCTGCCCTGGCCGCCGCGCCCTGGCTGCTGCCCATCGCGCTGACGACCATCGTGCTGGGCGTGCTGGGCGCACTGGCTGCGCACAGCCTGGCCAGGCTGGTGTCTTACCTCACGGTGGCCTCGGTCGGCACCATCCTGGCGGCCGTAGGCATGTCCACGCCAGCGGCCATGTCGGCGGCGCTGTACTACATGGTGCACAGCACGCTGGTGATGGCCGCGCTGTTTCTGCTGGTGGAACTGGTGGCCTCGCAGCGCGGCACGGCGGGCGACCACCTGCAGCCCGCGCAGCCCGTGGCACAGCCTGTGCTGCTGGGCCTCATGACGCTGCTGGGTGCGGCATCGGCCGCCGGCCTGCCGCCGCTGCCGGGCTTTCTGGGCAAGCTGATGGTGCTGGAGAGCGCTGCCGCATCACCTGCCCACGCCTGGGTGTGGACGGTGGTGCTGGTGGCAGGCTTCCTCACGCTGATGGGGTTGGCCCGTGCCGGCGCCATTCTGTTCTGGAACGTGGTGCCCGCACGCGAGCCCGCCTGCAGCGCAGGCAGCAGTGGCCGCCTGATGACTGCCACGTTGGGTCTGCTAGCGCTGAGCTTGCTGCTGGCGGTGGCAGCCTCACCCCTCAAACGGTACACCGACGCTGCCGCCGCCCAGCTGGACAACCGCAACGGCTACGCCGAAGCAGTGCTGAACGCCGTGGGCGGTGCTGCAGCCCAGACTACGCGGCCTTACCGCGGCGGTGAGGGCGAAGTGAAACTGCCCGGCAAGGGCGAAAGCACCACACCATGAGCACAAAAGAACAACGCTGGCTGACCCACCCCTGGCTTTCGCTGCTGCTGTGCGTGGCATGGCTGCTGCTGCAGCATTCGGTGTCGGTTTTCCACCTGCTGTCGGCGGCTGTGATCGGCGTGGTGATTCCGCGGCTTCTGGCCAACTTTCTGCCCGATCCACGCAGGCTCAACATGCGCGCCGCGGTGCGGCTGGGCGCGGTGGTGCTGTGGGACATCGTGGTGTCCAACATCACCGTGGCGCGCCTGGTGCTGGGCCCCATGTCGCGTCCGCAACCCGCATGGGTTCACGTGCCGCTGACGCTGACCAACCCCACGGCCATCACGCTGCTGGCAGCCATCATCACGACCACGCCAGGCACGGTGTCCTGCACCATCGACGAAGAGCGCCGCCTGATCCTGGTGCATGCACTCAACTGCGACAACCCCGAACAGATGGCGGCCGACATCAAGGCCCGCTACGAAGCCCCGCTGATCACAATTTTCGAAGCTGAAGACCCTGTCGCAGCCGCCCTTCAAGGAGACCGCGCATGACCGCCACCGGCATTCTTCCCATCGCGCTGGACATTGCCATCGGCTCTCTTGCGCTGTGTTTTCTGTTGTGCGCCTGGCGGCTGGTACGGGGCCCGCAACCCGTCGACCGGGTGCTTGCGGTGGACACCCTGTACCTCAACGCGGTCGCGCTGATCGTGCTGCTGGGCATTCGCTGGCACACCGCCTTGCTGTTCGAGGCCGCCCTCATCGTTGCCATGCTGGGCTTTGCGTCCACCGTTGCACTGGCGCGCTACCTGAGCCGCGGCGACGTGATCGAGTGACACACGCCACCGCATACCGCTGCACCCCTTGGAGAGAGCTTCCATGACACTTCAGATCTTTGCCGAATGGCTGGCCGCCGCCCTGTTGCTGACAGGCGCTTTCTTTTCGCTCGTGGGTGCGTTCGGCCTCGTGCGCCTGCCAGACTTCTTCATGCGTCTGCATGCGCCCACCAAGGCGTCCACGCTGGGGGTTGGCGGGGTGCTGCTGGCCAGCATGATCCTGGCCGCCGCCGAAGGGCGCATGGGCTTTGCCGAGTTGCTGAT
>JBCNOJ010000343.1:0-5656 GCA_039593925.1 Acidovorax sp. | reverse complement strand
CCTGCAGGTTATCCCGCAGCCAGTTGCGGTCGCACACAGCCACCCAAATCGGCGCGCCAGCCTGGGCGCTGGGCTGCAGCGCAAAGTGCAGTTGCGTGGCGTCGTCCAGCACGCGGTCTTCCAGCAGGCCTTCCAGCACCGAGCGCAGGCGTGGCGTCTGCTGTCCTGTGCCCAGCGGCAGGCCGGGCGGCAGCTGCACGCGTTGCCATGACAGCAGCCGCGCAGGCACCACAGCCACCACCTCACCGCCCGGGCGGGTGGGCTCGGGCAGCAGGGCTGCGGGCGCTGTGGCGTGGCGAAGGGCCGTATGGCCATCGGCAGTCAGCGTGTAGCTGTACTCGGTGGCGGGCCCGGGGCGGGCCGTCGGCAGGTAAAGAATCAGGGTGCTCATGGACGGGTTTTGCGGGCCATTTTAGGGGGCTGCCTTGACACTGGCGGGCATGCGCCGCACTGTGGCCCCGCAAGGGCTCTCCCAGGGCCGCCCGCCGGGCGCTGTGCGGTGTGTGTCATCGAGGAGGCGCAGCCGCAGCCAGGGGGCTTTCACGGTCGAAGGCGCCGCGTTCGCGCCACAGCGTGGTGACGTCGATGCCCTGCTTGCGCACCAGGGAGCGCTCGTCCACCATGGTGTCGCCCAGGCGCAGCCGGCCGCGAACTTCGAAATACGACGAGGCGACGGCATGAACGCTTTCGTTGATGTCGATGCTGGCGCCCACGAGTTCGCGCACATCGCTGAGGTTACGGAAATGCCGCGCCTCGCGGGTCTGCACGATTTTCTGGGCTGTGGCGCTGTCCAGCCCGTCGATGGCGGCCATCAGCACGTTGATGTCGGCGGTGTTCAGATTGACCGGTGTGCGCACGGGCAGCACCGTCACGTGGGGCGCCAGCACGGCCACCGTGGCGGGCGCCAGGCCCAGCCAGCCGAGCTGCGTGACCGTGGGTGGCATCAGCGGCGCGCTGCTGTTGTTGTCGCTGCCTTTGGCCGACTGGGCCTGGCGCATGGCTTCCACCATCAGCCCCAGTTGCTGGGACGGCAGGCCCAACTGATCGAACAGGCGGGTGAACTGCCGCACGGCCACCGGCTGCGCCTGGCCGCCCTCCGCCAGGTTGGTGATGTTGAGCCGCGCCTGCATGTCGGTGATCTGCCCCGAGAGGAAGGCCTCGGTGGTGTCGGTGCTGGCATCGTCCACTTGCGACACATTGCCTTCGGCGGCCAGGAAGGTGGACAGGCGAGCTTCTTCGAGTGGCACGGCCCAGGGCTCGGCCAGGTGGTCGGCACCGCCCGAACGGCCGTCTTCCCGCAGGATCAGGCGCGACCAGTCGAGTGCACCCACCAAAATCCATGCAGATTGCACCTGCCCGCGCTCGGCGGTCTCCACCTCTACCGCCCGCCACTGCTGCCACATGGCCGCCGCGGCGAAGGTGGCCACCAGGGTGACCGTGAGCATGGCGGCGAGCAGCGCGGCACCCCGCGCGCCGTGCTTTTGCGCCAGGCGCTGCAGCGGCGTGTGTGGCCGTGGGGCTGGCTTTGCCAAACCGGTTTGGATGCCCTGCGCCATGTTGGCGGGCCCGTGGTGGCTCGCAAAAACGCTCATGACCTTCCTCCACCCAGCACCGGGTTCACCCAGTCGCGTGTCAGCTGGCCAGCCAGGGCCTGCCCGGGCGGCAGCACGATCTGCAGGCGCACGCCATCCGGGATGGCGGCCTGGGCATCGGTGCCGCTGCTGGACAGCGGGTTGGACCACGCGCCGCCGCGGTAGTAAAAGATCTGCCAGCTGTCCAGCGGCATCAGCGTGACCTCGTAGCGGCGCTCGGCGTCACCGGGCGTGCGGGCCCATTGCGCCGCCTGGTCCCAGGCTTGCTGCCATGCGCCCCGCGTCCGCACCGGCGGCGACTGCCAGCGCAGCCATTCGCCAGCGCCCTGCGCGTTGTTGCGCCGGGTCCAGGCCACCACCACGGGCCCCTCATCGGGAATCGCGCTGCTGCGACGTGTCAGGCGCAGCACCTGACCGTCCCAGTCCAGCGGCGTGGTGTTGGCGATGGGCATCAGCGCGTCCAGGTCGGTGCCCCATTGGCCCAATGCCGCTTGCAGCACCAGCATGTCGTCGGCGCGCTGGCGCGTCTGTTCCTGCGCGCGCACCATGCCATCCAGGCCCCGCCAGCTCAGGATCGCGATCAGCGCCATCACGCCAATGGCGACCAGCAACTCGATGAGCGTGAAGCCGCGCGAGCCCCTGGTCGGCGTCGCTGGCGCTGCGCCATTGCGAGGGCGGCCAGCAAAGGCCCCCCCGCAGCGAAGGCCGTCTTCCGCCGTCAAGGAGAAACGCGCAAAGCGACGCAAGGGACGCATCACCCTCAATACCTTCCGATGATGGTGGACACGCGCAGGATGGAGTTGCTTCCGTCCAGCACTTGCGCATCCACGCGGCGAAAACTGGGGTTCGGTGTGGGCCGCACGATCAATGCCACCGTGAGTTCACGCCCCGCCTGCTCGCAGGCCACCGTGCTGTCGCCCACGCTCGGCATCTGGCGCGACAGCCGCGCTTTCACCAGTTCGTTTTCAGCGCACAACTGCGCCAGCACGATGTCGCTTTGCCGCAGCGCATTGCGTGTGAGGGCTGTGGTGGCCTGCAGCCCCGCCATCAACGCAATCGCCACGATGGCCAGCGCCACCAACACCTCCACCAACGTGAAGCCGCGGTGCGTGTGCGCCTGCATGTTGCGCGGTGCAGGCCAAAGCGGGCAGGTCACTGCACAGACTCCACAGAGAACGGGCGCACGCCGTCGGTCACTACGCGCAGGCTGCGATCGGGGTAGTTCTGGTGGGTGATCAGCACCTGCTGCGGGCCGATCAGCGGCTCGGGGCCCAGCACCAGCACGGCCTGTCCGCGCACCGTAGTGCCAGCGTCCAGCCACTGGTTGGGCAAAGCGCCCTGCGCACTGGGAGGCAGCCCTTCAAAGCGAAATCCATCCGGCACGGCACGCCAGCGCACGGGAATCCCACCCGCGCGCGACTGCGCGCGCACCGACTCCAGCAAGGCCGCCAGCCGGGCTGCTTCCCGCTCCAGCTGCGTCTGCCCGCCGTCGCGCAGCGCCAGGCCCACGCCCGCAGTGGCCAGGGCCATGATGCTGATGACAAGCAGCAGCTCAAGCAGAGTGAAGCCGCGCAGGCGGTTCATGGACTTGAGCGATTGGAATTTGCGACGGTCGCGGCGTATCCACTGGGCGTGCGGCCGCAGCGCCGGCCCTCCCCAAGCAAGGCCCGGCGCCCTTGGGGGGCAGGGAGCGACACGCAGTGCGCGACCGTGGGGGCCAACGGTTTCGCCGCCGGGCCGCCCCAAGGCGAAACCCGGCGCCCTTGGGGGGCAGGGAGCGACACGCAGTGCGCGACCGTGGGGGCCAACGGTTTCGCCGCCGGGCCGCCCCAAGGCGAAACGCGGCCCCCTTGGGGGGCAGGGAGCGACACGCAGTGCGCGACCGTGGGGGCCATATTCACTGCCAGCTGCCGATGTCAGCGTCCTTGCCTTCGCCGCCCGACTGCCCATCGGCACCGAACGACATGACGTCGATCTCGCCCTTGATGCCGGGGTTCAGGTATTGGTAAGGACGGCCCCAGGGGTCGTTGGGCAGCTTCTCCAGGTACAGCTTCCAGTTGTTGGGTACGGGGCCCGAGGTGGGCTTGGCGATCAGCGCCTGCAGGCCCTGCTCGGCCGTGGGGTAGCGCTGGTTGTCCAGGCGGTAGAGCTTGAGCGCCTGCATGATGTTGGTAATGTCGGTGCGGGCGGCCGTGCTGCGGGCATCGTCGGCGCGGTCCAGCACATTGGGCACGATGAGCGCAGCGAGCACGCCAATGATGACCAGCACCACCATCAGCTCGATGAGGGTGAAGCCCCGGGCAACGTGCTTTGCCAGGCGGCGGGGGGCGAATCGCGCGAGGAGGGGGAGGGTGGTGTTCACTGCAGGCGGTCTCTCGGGTGGTCGGATCGCGTGAATCATAATCCCCGCATGGTGACCAATTCACACAGCAAATGGGGCGTGCGCCTGGGGACTCTGGCCCTGTGGGCCGCAGCAGGCGCCAGCCTGGTGTACTGGGGCATGCGCCTGTCGGCGCCCTCTGGCGGCGTTGTGGCACCGGTTGCGCTGCCGCCCCCCGCCGCTCCCGACGCGCAGGCCCTGGCGCGCCTGCTGGGCGCCGTGCCCTCGGCGCCGGGCGCCGCGCCAGCAACCCCGGTGGCATCGCTGTCGAGCCGGTTTCAGTTGATCGGGGTGTTGTCGGGTCGCCAGAGTGGTGGCGGCGCCGCGCTCATTGCCGTGGACGGCAAGCCCGCCAAGCCCTTCCGCCTGGGGGCCGAGGTGGATCAAGGTTTGGTGCTGCAGGCGCTGGGCCCGCGCCAGGCGCAACTGGGGGGCGCGCTGGGTGGCCCCTCCACGTTGACGCTGGACATGCCGCTCAAGAACTGACCCTGGCACCGCCCAGGCTGCGAATCTGCCACCCCCCCCACGCCGGAGCCTGCACGGGCCAGGTACCCGGCTGAGGGGCGGCTCCAGGGCCGTGTGCCAGCAGCCAGTCCACACACCGCGCCACGCCAGCGTGCGTGATCCAGACAAAGTCCTCAATGCGCCGCTCTGCATGCAACTGCTGTGCAGCCCGCAGCGCCAGGCCCACGCGGGTCAGCATGGCCTGGAGGCTCTCCCCACCGCCAGGGGCGTGGGTGGCAAATGCGTCCGTCCAGTCATCGATGGCGGCCTTGCCGATGGTGTCCCAAGGCTGGCCCTCCCAGGTGCCGAAGTCCATTTCGCGCAGGCGAGGATCCGGTTTTGATGCCAAATCGGGCCGCAGCGCTTGCAGCATCAGCGCTAGCAGCTCACATCTTTGTAGCGTTGAGTGAACTACCACAGCGCCCCGTGGCAGTGCAGCAGCCAAGCGCGAGGCCGCGTCGCGCGTGGCGACCGGGTCGGCAAGCACATCCTGCACGCCATAGCACACCCGGAGGGCAATGGCGGGCTGTGCATGGCGCACCAGCCAAAGCCTGGGGGGTGGTGGCAGGCTGCCAGCGGTGCCCGTCACATCCATCGCAAAGCCAGTGCCGCGCCCAGGTAGAAGCCGATTTCACTGACCTGCTGCGTGGCGCCGAGGCAGTCGCCGGTAAACCCTTGCAGGCGGCGCGCAAACCACCGCCCCATCCACGCTGCGGCAAGAGCGCTGGCCAAAAAAGATGCTATAAAAAAAGTAGCTGATAGCGTTTGCCAGACAAGCGCTAGCGGCATAAAACACCATAAACCCGCTGCGCCCAGCGATGCGCCGGAGATCTGGTCTGCCAAAGGCTTGCTCTTGGAGCGCGCGGTGTCACCCACATGCGGCAGGCTGCGCACGATCAGCAACGGCCAAAAGCGCGACAGCACATGCCCGCCCACTAAAGCTGCCAGCGCCGCCGCCACGCTGTAGGCGCCGAGCAGCGCGAGCAGGCTGACCTTGGCCAGCAGCGCCAGCACCAGCGCCATGGCCCCGAAGGCGCCGATGCGCGAGTCCTTCATGATGTCCAGCGTGCGTTCGCGGTCTGCGCTGCCGCCCAGGCCGTCGGCCACGTCGGCAAGGCCATCTTCATGAAAGCCGCCCGTCATCAGAACGGTGGCGATGGTGCAGAACACTGCCGCCACG
>JBCNOJ010000342.1:0-5664 GCA_039593925.1 Acidovorax sp. | reverse complement strand
GCAAGCCGGCATCGACCTGCTCCTGTAGCCAGGAGTGGTCGCGGGTGATCTGCTGCATAGCACCGTTGCGCAGGCGGTAGCAACGCGAATCTCCAATATGGCCCAGGATGAGCCGGCTGCCGTGGAACACGCCCACCACAAGCGTGGTGCCCATGCCTGCGTACTGTGGATTGGAAAGGGAGGCGCCCAAAATCGCGTGATTGGCGTTTTCGACGCAGATTTCCAGGGCCCTGCGCACATCGGTGGATTGGGGAGTGGTACCCGCCTGGGCCAGCCAGCGCCCCATTTCGGTACGGATGAACGTGGTGGCCATGCCGCTGGCGACTTCCCCCGCGTTGTAACCGCCCATGCCATCGGCCAGGATGGCAACCTGGGCCTCATGGTCCACTGCCACCGCGTCCTCGTTGTTGGTGCGCACCCGACCTTTGTCAGTGCGCGCGAAAAATTCATAGGTCATGGATGTTGCGGCGAGCGTCATTGGGCCCTTGGCGGTGGCGGGGGTGCGATAGCCCGCACGGCGGGTGTATCCATCACGGTTTGCTGAAAATCCGCCATTTCATGCCCTGTCACATCGCGGTCCGCATCATAGACGACTGCCCTGGGGGTATCCAACACCGTTGGTGCGTCCATTGCAGCTCCTCGAAGGTCCGCCGCAAACTGCTTGCCCGTCTGGTAGCGGGCTTCTGGACGCTTTTGCAGCGCCTGCGCAACCACCTTGGCGATGGAAGCCGGAAGTTCTGGCCGGAGCTGGCGGATGTCTGGGGGCTCGACCGTGGCGATCTTGTGCATCAGCTCGGTCATGGACTTGCCGCGCAGTGGCAGGCTGCCCGTCAGCAACTGGAACAGCATAACCCCCAGCGCATACAGGTCTGAGCGCCCGTCGACCTTTTTGCCGGCCAACTGCTCCGGGGACATGAAGCTGGGTGTGCCCAGCACCAAACCCGTGCGGGTCTTGCTGGAGTCAGTGATGCGCGCAATTCCGAAATCGGTCACCTTGACCGTGTCCGAGTGGCTGTCGAACATGATGTTGGCGGGTTTGATGTCGCGGTGCACCACGTTGTGGGCGTGCGCATAGTCCAGCGCATCAGCGACGCGGGCGGCAATGGAGAGCACTGTGGCCACTGGCAGCAAGTGGTCTTTGCGGCATGCTGGCGCGAGGTCGGCACCCTTCAGGAACTCCATGGCGATGTAAGCCAGATCGTGCTCCTCACCGGCATCGAAGATCGTGACAATGTTGGGATGCTGTAGCCGGCCGGCCGTTTCAGCTTCGCGAAAGAAGCGACTGCGGGCGTCTACCAAGGCGTTGCCTTCAAATTCCTGGCTCAGGGCCAAAGTCTTGATGGCAACGATCCGGCCGATTTTGGGGTCGCGGCCTTGATAGACCACGCCCATGGCCCCTTTGCCCAGTTCCTTTTCAATCTGATATCTGCCCAACATCGGGATACCACCCGAGGCGTCGCCCGGTAGGCGCGGGCCAGCACTACTGCGTTGCGGCAGTGACGCGGGAGTGCTGCTGCCAGGACGGCTATCTGCCCCTTGCTGAACGTGTGCCCGGGCCCGCTTGTAACGGCTCTTGGTGTCTTTGTACTCGCGGTCGTGGCGCAGGATATGCCCGTACACCGCCTTGGCTTGGGCAAAGTTGCGCTTGCGCTCAAAGTCCTGCGCCAAGTGATACAGGTTTTCCATCACCGCCTCACTGGGTGGGACCTTGCGAAGGCGCTCAAATGCCATGTCCAGTTGGCCCTGCCCGTGCAGTGCAAGGCCCATCATCCGATGGGTCTCGGCCGCCTCGGCGGAAGCGCCAACATCAATCCTAGATGGGCTCCCAGCGCGTTGCACTGCCAGTGCAGCAGTTCCGGCCAAGGCTCCCGAAGCTCCCAACAGCAGCGGCACCCATTGCCCTGTGTAGCGCAGCATCACCCACTCGGCACATAGCAGGGCCAGCGTCAGTGTGGTGCCCCCGGCAATGCCCATCGTCAACGGAAGCCTTGGGGCCAGCAAACCAAAGAACAACACAGCCGCCAGTACTGACACCCACTGCGCTGCGATGGACCAGCCTGGCACGCTGATGGTCAACCCTTGGCGAATGTTCGATATGGCATTGGCCATGCGCTCCAAGGAATGCATGGCGGGCGCTTGAGACGGTGCGCCAGGCAAAGGCCCACTTTCGCTGGCTGCCCCTACCAGGACGATTTTCTCCTTGAGCGCCGTAGTGGGTGCCTTGCCGTTGAGCACCGCTACAAAAGACAGGGTGGCAAATGCGGACGCTGCACCGTCCGGCGTGGCATGCACCCGCGGGCGCATCACGCTCGATGTGTTCGTGGGAATTTCCAGTCCCCCAAGTAGCAGCGCGGAGGGCGTTGCTTGAATGCGCACATCGGCCGTTCCCAGATGCAGGCTGTGCCGCGCTGCCAGCAAAGCCATGGACGGAATACCGGCGCCATCGTGCCGAAGCACCAGCGGCAGTTGTCGCACAGCGCCGTCTTCGTCGGATTCCGCCACCCAATGACCAACGCCAGCAGCCACCGACCCCAGGGGGGCGATGGGATGCTGCGCAGCGTGCGCCGGCAGGGCGCGTTCTCCGGGATCTGCCAGCGCGCTGCGGCGCACATAGGACGGCAGTCGCTCGGGTTTTCCAGAAGCGGCATAGCTTGACGCCAGCAGCACATTGCCCGCTTTCTGAATGCTTGACGCAAGCCGTGTGTCGGTATCGAGTGCGGCTTCAGCCTCCGCCGTCAACCGCGCCATTTCGCTCGCCAGGGGCGATCCATCTGCTGAGTTGGCCAAGGCCGACTTGATCTTGCGAACCTGCGCGAGCCCGGTGGCAGACTCAGGCTGCAGGAAGGGCGGCAGGTAGACGATGGTTTTGGCGCCCGCAGCGGACAGGCGGTCGATCAGCTGCGCATGGATGTCGCGCGACCAAGGCAGAGGGCCCAGCGCTGCCAGACTGGCGTCGTCAATGCCAACGATGGTGATCTCTGCCAGGGGTGGAGGCGACGAAACCGTCGAAGCCGCGTCATACAGTCTGAGGTCCAGGCGATGTACCCAGCCAGAAACCATGCACAGCGCCACGGCCAGCACCACTGCCGCCGCTCCCCACAAGCCATTGGTGTCCCATACACCCTGCCGCCGTGCCGCGGTTTTTCGTCCCACTTTGCTGTTGTTCCACTCTGTATTGAGCGGTCGTCAAAGCAATATTTACGCCTGTGGATTCGGGGTGCCAAATTGGGCTTAGGCCGCGGGTTTCCAGAGGGGACGCTGACGCGAGGGCATCCAAGGAGCCCTCGCCTTGAGCCGCCGATGTCACCGCAATGCCATTTTTGTCACTTGCGGCAAACGGACGGGAGCGGGCGCTGGCTAAGACTCAGGCTCGGGATTCGCGCCGTGTCCACATCGGCAGGAGCTTGCCGAAGCCCACCACCAAGGTGGCGCCGAGCGCCGCTGCCACGTAGTGCAGAGCTGGGTGGGCCACAGCATAGTCGTGCAGCGCTGCATCGTTGGCGATGGTTTCGCCGCCTACCCAGCCAATCAGCGCCGCGCCCATGACCACGATGAACGGATAGCGCTCCATGAGCTTGATCATGAGCGTGCTGCCGAAGATCACCAACGGAATGCTGATGGCAAGGCCGAGGATCAGAAGGAGTGTATTGCCTTGCGCGGCGGCAGCCACTGCAATCACGTTGTCCAGACTCATCACCAAGTCGGCAATCAAAATGGTCCTGACGGCAGCCATCAAACTGCCGTAGGTCTTGGACTCGCCTTCTTCCTCGTCATCGCCAGAGAGAAGCTGCAGCCCGATCCACAGCAGCAGGCAGCCCCCCACGATCTGTAGAAACGACAGTTGTAGCAACTTGGCCGCCACAACGGTCAGCGCTATGCGCAGCACCACGGCCGCGCCAGAGCCAAACAAGACGGCCTTTTTCTGTTGATGGGGGGGAAGCGAGCGGGCCGCGAGGGCGATGACCACGGCGTTATCGCCGGAAAGAATGATGTTGATCCAGACGATCTTCATCAGGCCGATCCAGAAATCGGCGCTTTGCAGAAACTCCATGACTGACTCCACTGTTATGAATGCAAGAAGCGCCCGGAACCAGGGTTCCGAGCGCTTCTCTTTTTGTTGGAGCCGCCAGTCTAGCGGTCTGTGCTGAGCGCCGCGTCCGTAATTGTGCTTACGGTCGCGACGGGGCCAGGCAACTTACTTCAGCTGGGCCTTGAGCAGCTTGCCCAGTTCAGACGGGTTGCGCGTGATGACGAAGCCCGACTCTTCCATGATGGCGAGCTTGGCGTCGGCCGTGTCAGCGCCGCCGGAGATCAGCGCGCCAGCGTGGCCCATGCGCTTGCCGGGAGGGGCTGTCACGCCAGCGATGAAACCGACCACGGGCTTCTTCATGTTGGCCTTGCACCACTGGGCGGCTTCAGCTTCGTCAGGACCGCCGATTTCGCCGATCATGATCACGGCGTCGGTGTCTGGATCGTCGTTGAAAGCCTTCATCACATCGATGTGCTTCAGGCCGTTGATGGGGTCGCCACCAATGCCCACAGCGCTCGACTGGCCCAGGCCGACTTCGGTCAGCATGGCCACGGCTTCGTATGTCAGCGTGCCCGAGCGGGACACCACGCCGATACGGCCCTTGCGGTGGATGTGACCGGGCATGATGCCGATCTTGATTTCGTCAGGCGTGATCAGGCCAGGGCAGTTGGGGCCCAGCAGCAGCGTCTTCTTGCCGCCGGCAGCTTCCTTGGCCTTCATCTTGTTGCGCACCATCAGCATGTCTTTGACGGGAATGCCTTCGGTGATGCAGATGGCCAGGTCCAGGTCGGCTTCGACAGCTTCCCAGATGGCATCAGCGGCGCCTGCGGGAGGCACGTAGATCACCGACACGGTGGCGCCAGTCTGCTGGGCGGCTTCCTTGACGGAGGCGTAGATCGGGATGTTGAAGATCGACTCGCCCGCCTTCTTGGGGTTCACGCCCGCCACGAAAGCGTTCTTGCCGTTCGCGTACTCCTGGCACTTTTCAGTGTGGAACTGGCCAGTCTTGCCCGTGATGCCCTGGGTGATGACCTTGGTGTCTTTGTTGATGTAGATCGACATGTGTGTTCTCCGGGCTTACTTGACGGCAGCAACGATCTTGGTCGCAGCTTCGGCCATGGTGTCTGCAGCGATGATGGGCAGGCCGGACTCGGCCAGCATCTTCTTGCCCAGCTCTTCGTTCGTGCCCTTCATGCGCACGACCAGCGGCACGTTCAGGTTCACGGCCTTGCAAGCGGTGATCACGCCGGTGGCGATGGTGTCGCACTTCATGATGCCGCCGAAGATGTTGACCAGAATGCCCTTGACCTTGGGGTTCTTGAGCATGATCTTGAAGGCTTCGGTGACCTTCTCGGGGGTAGCACCGCCGCCCACGTCCAGGAAGTTGGCTGGCTCGCCGCCGAACAGCTTGATGGTGTCCATGGTGGCCATGGCCAGGCCGGCGCCGTTCACTAGGCAGCCGATGTTGCCGTCCAGGCTGATATAAGCCAGGTCGAACTTGGAAGCTTCCACTTCGGCGGGATCTTCTTCATCCAGGTCACGGAAGGCGACGATTTCGGGGTGGCGGAACAGGGCGTTGGCGTCAAAGTTGAACTTCGCGTCCAGGGCCATCAGGTTGCCCTTGGAGTCGCAGT
>JBCNOJ010000341.1:0-5680 GCA_039593925.1 Acidovorax sp. | reverse complement strand
GCCGGTGCCAGCTGGGTGCGCCGCACCGGTAGCGATACCACGGGGATCGCCATAGCGCCCAACTCTGGCAATCCGTCCACGGTGTATGCCAGCCTGTTTGGCGGTGGCATGGTGAAGAGCACCAATGGCGGGGCGGGTTGGGTTTCGGTCAACGACGGGCTGGGGAGCTTGAACCTCATCACCGTGGCGGTGGCGCCTTCTGCCCCTGCCACCGTGTACGCGGGCACCAACGCCATCGGTGTCTACCGCAGCACAGATGGCGGTGCAAACTGGACCGTGGCCAACACGGGTATTGCGAGCAGTCCTGTCTGGACGTTGGCGGTGCATCCTTCAATTCCTACCACCCTGTATGCAGGTACTGGCACCGGCGTAGCCAAGAGCACGGACGGCGGCGTGAGCTGGAGCGTGGTGCATTCGGGTGCGTTCGGCCAAACTTTCTTTGCGCTGGCTGTGAGCGCGATGGATGCCTCTCAGGTCTTGGCTGGCAACAACGAAGGCGTGTTCAAGAGCACAGACAGTGGCGTGAGCTGGTCACAGGCGGACCTGGGCATCGTTGCATCCAGCGTCCAGGTGTTTCTTGCAGACCCGGTGGATGCCGCCACGGTCTATGCTGGCATGTCAAGTTCGGGCATGTTCAAAAGTGTGGATGGTGGTGCGCATTGGGCGCCAGCCAACGCAGGTTTGGGCAACTCCACAGTGCTGGCCCTGGCTTCGTCGCCTGGTACCACCTCGCTGTATGCCGCAGCTGGCAATCGAATCTACATCAGTACGGACAGTGCCAGCCAGTGGGTGCAGGCAAGCGTTCTGGCGTCCAGCGTGACGGCGCTTGCCGTGGATCACGTCAATGCACAAGTGGTGTATGCCGGTACTGTGGTGAGCGGTGCCTACAAGAGCACTGATGGCGGCAGTACCTGGGCGGCGATCAACAACGGGCTGGGCACGGGCACTATCACCGTGCGAGGTCTGGTCGTGGATCCGGCCAATGCGGCCACTCTCTATGTGGCAGCCGACAGCAAACGCATCTTCAAAAGCGTGGATGGTGGCGCGACCTGGGTTGCGGCCGATAGCGGTTTTACGGGCAGTGCCATGCGCATTGTCTTTGCCGGGACAACACTTTATGCGGCCGGTAGCGGTGGGGTATTCAAGAGCACCAATGGTGGCACCTCATGGACACCAGTGAACAGTGGCCTTGGTGGTACGCCCAGCATCAGCGCCCTGGCATCAGACCTTACGGCGCCGCAAGTGCTTTATGCCGGGGTGACGGGCGGTGGCATTTTCGCCAGCGTGGATGGCGGTGATAACTGGACCGCGGTCAACGGTGGCCTGCGCAGCCCCGCCATCGCGTATGCGCTCGCGCCTCTGCCTTCCGGGCGCGTGCTGGCGGGCATATCCAACGGAGGGGTGTACAAGAGTGTCGCCGAACCGGCTGCCCCGACCACCACCACTGCCATTGCGGGCGACGGCCAAGCAGCCGTTGCATGGGCGGCCCCCGTCAATGACGGCGGCAGCCCTATCACTGGCTACACCGTCACGGCGGTGGAAGACAGCACCAAGCAATGCACGCCCAGCCCTGCCACGGCCACCGCCTGTACGGTGATGGGTTTGACCAACGGCACGGCCTACTCCTTTACTGTGACGGCGACGAACAGTGTGGGCGTGGGCAGCGCATCGGCGGCCTCCGCGCCTGTCACGCCCGCAGGCTTGCCTGGCGTGCCGACGGGATTGGCGGCCACCCCTGGCGCCGCTGGCAGCGGTCAGGTCACGCTGACCTGGATGGCACCCCCCGGCAACGGCAGCACCATTACCAGCTACACCGTCACGCCGCCCGGGACCGGCGCGGCGTGCACGGCATCGCCCTGCACCATCTCGGGTTTGGCCAACGCCGCGCAGTACAGCTTCACGGTGCAGGCCAACAACGGCGTGGGGGCGGGCGCCGTTTCCGCCGGTAGCTCGACCGTGTGGCTGCAAGGCTTGAACGCGATCACCTTCCAAGCGCAGGCGGGGCGGTCTTATGTGGCGGGAGGCACGTTTGCCATCAACCCTGTTGCCACGGGCCTGTCGAGCGCGCCGGTGACCTACGCTAGCCAGACGCCCGCCGTGTGCACGGTGCTGGGTGCGACGGTAACCATGGCGGGTGCGGGCATCTGCACCCTTGCGGCGAACCAACTTGGCGACAATGCCTGGTCCGTCGCGCCGCAGGCCACGCAGACCGTTGCCATCGGCCCGGGCGTGAACGCCATCAACTTTCCCGCGCAGCCTGCTCAGACGTACTCGGCCGGAGGCACGTTTATCGTCAGCCCGGTGGCCACGGGCTTGTCGAGCGCACCGGTGGTCTACGGCAGCCAGACACCGAGCGTGTGCACCGTGGCAGGCAGCACGGTAACGATGTTGGCCTCAGGCACCTGCACCCTTACGGCGAACCAGGCGGGGGATGCCAACTGGTCCGCCGCGCCGCAGGCGACGCAAACCGTGAGCATTGGCGCGACGGTGCCTGGTGCGCCCACCGTGGCGACGGCGGTGCCTGGCAATGGTCAGGCTACCGTGAACTGGCTGGCACCCGCCGCCACGGGTGGCGGCATCACGCAATACTCCGTGACAGCCGCTGGCACCGCAGGGTGCACGGCCGTACCCCCCAGCCTCAGTTGCACGATACCGGGCCTTGTCAATGGCACGACCTATGTGTTCAGCGTGCGGGCCGAGAATGGTGCAGGGCCTAGCCCTGCGGCATCGACCAACCCGGTTACGCCGTTGGCCAACAGCAAGGCGTTTTCGGCCCCATCGCCCTCGGGAGCGGGCTCTGTGCTGGTTTCGGTGGCGGGCGGTGGCGCCACCTGCGCGTTTGAGAGTGTGCGGCTGGTGCAGTCCAGCAGTGCGAGCACTGCGCCGCCTGCCAACCTGCAGTTCCCGCACGGGCTGCTGGACTTTGTGCTGGCAGGGTGCGATCCGACCGATGCCACGCTCACCATCACCTATCCCAGCCCGCTACCCCAGGGCGTGCAGTACTGGAAACTGCAAGGCAGCACCTGGGCGCCGTATGCCGGTGCCACGGCCGCTGCTGGCGCCAACACGGCCACAGTGGTTCTGCGGGACAACGGCCCGGGCGACGACGACGGCCAACTCAATGGGCGAATTGTGGACCCGGGGCACGTTGCGGTGCTGATGGCCGGGCCAGGCGGTACCACAGCTATTCCGGCTCTGTCGCAATGGGCGCTGGTGTTGTTGGCAGGCCTTGTGGGCTGGCTGGGGATGCGGCGACGGTTGGGGGAATGGGACGCGGGGCATCTGTGACCCATGGAAGCTTTTGCATGCTGGACACCGAAATGCGCGGTCAGATTGAGGCAAGAACTCCTGTTTTGATAGCTGCTAGCGCTTTATGGATAAGCGATTAGGGCCGATTTGACTCAGAAATTGCTCCGGTGACGCAGCTCAAGCCGGGTGTGTCTGTCATGGATCAAGCGTCTTTTGCGCCGGTCTTCACGCTTCCCGTCGTGCGCGTTTGTTGGTTCGTGATCGCGCGGAGGGACGGCGATTCAAGGCCGACGGCATCACCTATTTGAGCGATGTGGAGAAAAAAGCCGATGTTTACAAATGCGGTGCGTCCCGCTCTCGCTCCTGCCAGCTTTGCAAGTCCTGCAAACCATGAATTCGCAAGGGGAGAGAGGTTGCCAATTAATTCATTCACTCAAAGGAGAGCATTCATGAATCGCTGGGTCCCCTATTTGCAGAGCGTATGCGCCATTGCTGGCGCGTTGATCATCACTGCCTGCGGTGGCGGTGGCGGTGGCGGTGGTGGCGGCGGTGAGTCAGGCGCAGGCGCCGACCCTGGCGCACCCGCGACCGTCGCTCCATCTGGGACATACACCCTCACATCCGGCGGCGTCGTACAAAGCTCGTTCATGCTCGACAAGGACGGAGCAGTGACGATCTGCACGGTAGGTAGCGACCCATCCTGTACAGCCGCGATCACTCCGCCAGCAGCATCGGGCGGCAGCACGAGTATCACCCTGCAAGGCAATACCTCCGGCGCCAAGGTCAATGGCTCCATCGCCGCGAACGGCGCCGTCTCCGCCCAAATGACGGGCGCCAGCGGAGCGGTCACGCCGCTGACAGGCTCCAAGGTCTCTGATAGCTATGTGGATTGCAGCGCTCCATTCACGCGCAAGGACGGGCAGTGCCAACCGCCGGCATCCGCGTCCATCGTCATCGCGCCGACCATCATCTGGCGGCTGGAGGTTCCGCCTGGAGGGGGACGTATTTACACCATGCTGCTGTGCTACGGCAGTTTGGGAGGGTCATGCGAGGAGATCAGCCCACCGATCAGAGTCACGGCGGAGGATTTGGCCGACGAGGAGACACCGGCAATCATTGCGTATGCCGAGTCTGTGGCGAAAGAGTTTCAGAACATCATCGCGCGCTTGTGGGCTGCCAAGACCTACCCCAAGCAATTGGCCCAAATCTTCCGTAACGCGGTACAAGGCGCGATCGATGCAGATGCGCCGACGGCCGTCGAATCTGCCATTTCGGCCTTCCAGGCAGCGGGCTTTCCAGCCGCTGCGGCTGGCGGGCAAAGCAGCGGTCCCAGCGGTACCGGTCCCACGGCCGCCAGCGCTTGTGCTGCGCAGCCATATCCTGGTGACAAATCCGAGCCCCAGGTCTACCTGCACGACAAATACGCTCAGTTCCTAGCGTGTATCTACCACGCTACGGGTGACCAGCAGCAAGTGGAGAACGGCAACAAGGTCTGCGGAATTCTGGACGGCTTGCTCAAAGCCACCACGGGGAATTTCAAACCGATGTTCTGCACGGGCCCCAAGCTCAAGCTGTAGTAAATGTTGTCGGGGAGGCTATTCACGGAGGGTTACGCTGCTTCCACGGGGTGTGAATGAGGGCATGCCTACATCGCGGAGCCTTGTAAAGCAGCCCCTCCTTCGTACACACCTTGCGCCGTCAGCCGCAGCACCCTGTCCGCCCGCGCCGCCGCGGCGTCGGAATGTGTGACCAGCACCAGCGATGCGCCGTGCTCTCGCGTTTGCGCTAGCAGCAAGTCCATCACACGGGCCGCAGTGGTGGGGTCAAGGTTGCCGGTGGGTTCATCGGCCAACAGCAAGGCTGGGCGGTGCACCAGGGCGCGAGCGATGGCCACCCGCTGGAGTTGGCCTCCGCTCAACTGCTGAGGCAGTCGGGTTCCCAAACCGTCCAGCCCCACGGCAGCCAGCATTTGCTGCACGCGTGCTGGGTCGCTCCGACCCAGCAGCATCAGGGGCAGCGCCACGTTTTGTGCAACGTCCAGATGTGGCAGCACATGAAAGGCCTGGAACACGAAGCCCACATGGGCGCGCCTCCACAGCGCACGCTGCGTGTCGTCCAACTGCCCGAGGTCCGTGCTGCCTTGGGTGATGGTGCCGGTGTCCCAGGTGTCCAGCCCCGCCAGGCAGTTGAGCAGCGTGGACTTGCCCACGCCCGAGTCGCCCACGATGGCGACGAACTCGCCGGGCTCTACGCGGAAGTGCACGTTGGTGAACACCGGCGTGCTGCCGTAGTGTTTGCCCAGGCGGCTTACCTGCAGCGTGGTGTTCATGAGCCTGCGCCTTGCTCCAGCCGCTGCAGCACGGCCTGCACCAGCTGGGCCACGGCGTGGGGCTGGTCGCAGGCGATGGCGTGGCGCTGCGGCATGCTCCGC
>JBCNOJ010000340.1:0-5705 GCA_039593925.1 Acidovorax sp. | reverse complement strand
GACCCGCACGGCGACCCGATCCCCGACGCGGAGCACCGCTCCGCCCACCCCGAGGCCGCGCTGCCGCTCGCCGAGGTGACCCGCCCGGGCGCCTACCGGGTGCTCCGCGTGAGCGACGCCGACCCCGCCGTGCTGCGCACCGCCCCCCGCGATGTGCAGGCCCAGTGCAAGGCTGCGCTGGCGGCACGGCCTGCGCCGGCATCGCCGCTGCGCCCCCCTGCTTCATGAGAGTTGCCGTCATCGGCGCGGGCTGGGCCGGCATGGCTGCCGCCATTGCGCACACGCAGGCGGGCCGCCAGGTCACGGTGTTCGAGGCAGCGCGCACTGTGGGCGGGCGTGCACGCGCCGTGGGCGCCACGCTGCCAGACGGCCGCCCGGTGGTGCTGGACAACGGCCAGCACATCCTCATCGGCGCCTATGCCGAAAGCCTGCGCCTGATGCGATCGGTGGGTGTAGACCCTGACACCGCGCTGCTGCGCCTGCCGCTCACGCTGCAGTTTCCAGATGGGCAAGGCCTGCAACTGCCTGACCTGCCGCCACCCTGGGATGCACTGCTGGGCATCGTGCGGGCGCGGGGCTGGGGCTGGGCCGACAAGCTCGCTTTGCTGCGCACCGCCACGGCGTGGCAACTGCGCGGATTCCGGTGCGCCCCGCACACCTCGGTGGCCCAGCTGTGTGCGCCGCTCACGCCACGGCTGATGTCGGAGTTCATCGACCCGCTGTGTGTCTCGGCCCTCAACACCCCCGCGCACGAGGCCAGCGGCCAGGTCTTCCTGCGCGTGCTGCAAGACAGCCTGTTCAGCGGCCGGGGCGGCTCCAATCTGCTGCTGCCGCGTGCGGACCTGGGCAGCTTGTTCCCGCAAGCGGCTGCCCGCTGGCTGGAACAACACTCCGGGCGCGTCATCACCGGCCACCGGGTTTTGCGCATCGAGCCGCTGCCCGGTGCACGCTGGCAGGTCGTGGGTGCAGGCGCCACACAAGACAGCGCAGACCCATTGCCCGGTGCGGTGTTCGACCACGTCACGCTGGCCTGCCCGTCGTGGGAGGCCGCCCGCCTCGCAGGCGCCCTTGCCCAAAACGCGGGACTGGCTGCTGCGGCGCCTTGGAGTGCCCAGGCCCAGGCGCTGCGCTTTGAGGCCATCACCACCGTTTACGCCCACGCCCCAGGCACCCGCCTGACGCAGCCCATGCTGGCACTGCGCAACACCCCTGACCACCCTGCGCAGTTCGTGTTCGACCGGGGCCAGCTCGACGGGCACCACGGCCTGCTGGCCTTTGTGGTGAGCGCCAGCGACGGCGACCGCCAGCAGATCGAGCAGCGCGTGCTGCAGCAGGCCGCGGAGCAACTGGTCCTGCCGCAGCTGCAGGCCGTGCTGACCGTGGTCGAGAAACGCGCCACCTTTGCCTGCACACCCGGCCTGCAGCGCCCGCCGCAACACGTGGTGCCGGGTCTGCGCAGTTTGACCGCTTGCGGCGACTACATGGACGGCCCCTACCCCGCCACCCTGGAAGGCGCTGTGCTGAGCGGCACCGCAGTGGCAACGCTCGCCTGACGCGCGCGAGGCGCCGTGCGCCGGCTGCGTGTCTCAAAGCCCCCGGGAAAACCCCAGGCCGACTGACAGCATTCCGAAAGCACGCGCCAGCAACCATGGCGGCGTTTTCATCACAACGCACCCATCGGCCGGTTTTTTGGCCACGGAGACACCCCCATGCTGCAAGACAACACTCAGCCCACCTCCTTTGCTTTGACGCGCCGCCAATGGCTGGGCGCCAGCGGCGCGCTCGCACTGGGCGGCCTGCTGCCCGCTGGCGCGTCTGCGCAGGGCACCTGGCCCAGCAAATCCATCCGCTTCGTGGTGCCGTTTGCACCGGGCGGCAGCTCGGAGATCGTGGCGCGCTCCACCGCAGCAGAGCTCAGCAAAACCCTGGGACAAAGCGTGTTCGTGGACAACAAGCCCGGCGCGGCCGGCAACATCGCCATGCAGGAAGTGGCGCGCGCCGAAGACCAGCACACGCTGATCCTGGGCCACATCGGAACGCTGGCGGTGAACCCGTACATCTTCGACAAGCTGCCCTACGACGCGAACAAGGACTTCAAACCCGTCAGCCTGCTGGCCAAGGTGCCTAGCCTGTACGTGGTGCACCCCGACGTGCCCGCCAAGAACCTCAAGGAATTCATCGCCTACGCCAAGAAGAACCCGGCCAAGCTCAGCTACGGCTCGGCGGGCAACGGCAGCGCGGGGCACCTGGCGTTTGAATACCTGAAGATGACCGCCGAAATCTTCATGCTGCACGTGCCCTACCGTGGCACCGGCCCCATGACCACCGATCTGCTGTCCGGCCGGCTTGACGCCGCAGCGGTGGGCGCTGCCGCCATCTTGCCGTTCATCAAGGCGGGCAAGGTGCGCTGCATCGCCACCGGCTCGGCCCAGCGCCTGCCGCAATTGCCCGACGTGGCCACCGTCGCCGAACAGGGCTTTCCGGGCTTTGAAATGACCCAGTGGTACGGCATGCTGGCACCTTCCACGCTGCCGCAAGAGCACATCGACAAGCTGGCAGCAGAAACCATGAAGGCCGTGAAAGCGCCCGAGTCGCTCCGGCGCCTGCAGGGTGACGCGGCGGAAGCCATTGGCGGCACCCCAGCGCAGTTTGCCCAATTCATTGCCTCCGAGCAGGCGCGCTGGCAGAAGGTGCTCAAGCGGGCTCAGGTCAAGCCAGACTAAAGAAGCCCCCTGAGCCGCAACCCGCTTGGCGCCGCAGCCGGAGGCCGAAGTTCTTCGATGCCCTCCAAGGACGCAGCCACCGTGGCCTGACAAACCCGGTTCTGCGGTGGCGCTGGCAGCGTTAGTCGGGCCTGTGGACTTGGCGCGCGGGCCTCGGCGACGGCGGTGCACAACGGCATTAGCATCCCACCATGCGCATCCTGCTGGCTGAAGACGACCACGCCCTGGGCACCTGGCTCAGCCGCGCCCTGGAGCATGCGGGCATCCAGGTGGAATGGGTGAACGACGGCCGCCTGGCCGACCGTGCGCTGCAGCAGCACGACAACTACGACGCGCTGGTGCTGGACCTGGGCTTGCCCGGCCTGGACGGTCAGGCCGTGCTGCAGCGCCTGCGCGACCGCGACCAGCGCCTGCCCGCACTGATCCTCACGGCGCGCGACTCGCTGGACGAGCGCGTGCGCTCGCTCAACGCGGGTGCGGACGACTTTCTGGCCAAGCCATTCGAACTGGCCGAGCTGGAAGCGCGGCTGCACGCGCTGGTGCGCCGTGCACGCGGCAACGAACACCCGCGCCTGACCTGCGGCGCACTGGTGTACGACAACGCACGCAAACAGTTCACGCTGGGCGGCGAGCCCCTGGCCTTGTCGCCGCGCGAGCATGCGGTGCTGCGCGTGCTGGTGCAGCGCAGCGGCGAGCCGTTTTCCAAGCAGCAGATTCTGGACCGCGTGTTTTCGGACGACGACGACGTTCACCCCGAGGCGGTGGAGGTGTTCGTGCACCGCCTGCGCAAGCGGCTGGATGGCAGTGGCGTGCGCATCACCACACTGCGCGGGCTGGGGTATGCGCTGGAGGCCGAGTGATCAGCCTCCCCCTTGAGCCGCTGCGCGGCATCCCCCCTGGAGTGGGACACCACCGGTGGACTGGCACAGCCAGATCCACGGTGGCGCTGGTAGGGACTTCGCGCACATGGGCAGCGGCTGGTGATCATTGCCGAGAGGCTTCGCTGTGGCCCTGATCCAGCGCTTGCGCCGCGCCAGCCTGTGGCGGCTGCTCGCCTGCTTGTTGTTGCCACTGCTGGCTGTGGTCACGGGTGTGGAACTGTGGATGACGCGGCACGATGCGCTGGAGGCCGCCAATGCAGCGTACGACCGATCGCTGCTGGGTGCGCTGAAATCCATTGACGCCAATATCTCCACCGCATCGGGCGGCATCTCGGCCGAGCTGCCGTACAGCATGCTCGAATTCTTTGAGCTCACGGCCAGCGGCAATGTGTACTTTCGCGTGGCATCGTCAGATGGACTGGTGGAGCTGGGCAACGCCGACCTGCCCATGCCCACCGGCACGCTGCAGCCGGGCGTGCCACGTTTTTACGACGCCACCTACTTCGGCGAATCGGTGCGCGTGGCGGCATACCAGCGCGCGGTGGACGAAACCTCGGCTGGCACCACCGCATCACCCGCACCCAACAGCGGTGCCAGCGTCCTGGTGCAGGTGGCCGAAAGCACGCGGTCGCGCCAGGATTTCACGCGCCGCTTTGTGCGCCGTGCGGCGCTGCGCGATGCGCTTGTGCTGGCGCTCATGGTGCTGGGCACGGCCGCCACGCTGGCGTTGGCGCTGCGCCCCCTGGCGCGCGTGGCGCGCGACGTGCAGGCGCGCAGCCCCGACGACATGACGCCCATGGCCGACACCGACCTGCCCGCCGACATCCGCCCGCTGGTGGCCGCCGCCAACCAGCAGATGGCCCGCACGCAAGACCTGGTGGCACAGCAGCGGCAGTTTCTGGACGATGCCTCGCACCAGTTGCGCACCCACCTCACCACCTTGCAGATGCAGATTGACTACGCCCGCCGCGAGGCCGATGCCGAACAGGTGCAGCAAACGCTGGCCGCCATCGGCGGCGAAATCGCCCGCGCCACGCGCAGCACGCAGCAACTGTTGGCCCTGGGCCGCAGCGACACGGCGGCGGTGGAGCTGGCGCCCTTTGACCTGGCCGCGCTGCTGCGCACTGTGGCGCTGGAGCTGCTGCCCCGCGCCCGCGCGCGGCGGATCGACTTTGGCATCCACACCCCCACGCCCGAATGCATGGCCGTGGGCGACAGCGGTCTGCTGCGCGAGGCGCTTACCAACCTGGCAGCCAACGCGGTGGCCTACACGCCCGAGGGCGGAACGGTCACCGTATCCGCAGCTGGCGACGGGCTGGGCTGGAACATCAGCGTGGAAGACAACGGCCCCGGTCTGCCCGCGCACGAGCGCGACGCGCTCGGCCAGCGCTACCGGCGCGGCTCGCAGGCAGCAGCCGGTGGCTCGGGCCTGGGGCTGGCCATCGCCAGGTCCATCGCCGAGCGGCACCGGGGCAGCTTGCGGCTGCAGGAACGTGCAGGCGCAAGCGGGCTGCTGGCCATCCTGTGGTGGCCACGCGCGTGACAGCGCCCGCTGCCGCCCGCCCGCTCACCAACCACACACCAACTGAACACGCGCGTTCTGCCATCCAGCTTTTCCCCAAGCACCGCACGCCGCACCCTGCGCCAGAATCCAGAACCCTGCACACCTCCCGCCATGCCACCGCTGCACCCGTCTTCGCACGCCCTGCCCCGCCGCCACGCCATGCAGGTGCTGACTGCGCTCGCAGTGGCATCGGCCACCGCACGCGGACCTGCGGCGTGGGCCGCCGATGCGTCGCTGGAGCCCGCCGAGTGCATTGCCCCCTCGCGCCCCGGTGGCGGCTTCGACCTGACCTGCGGCCTGGCCACCCAGGCCGTGCAGGCAGTGCGCCCCACCCGCCCACCGCTGCAGACCCGCTACCTGCCCGGCGGCATCGGCGCCATGGCGTTCGACCAGATTGCCACTGGCCGGCTGGGCGGGCCGGGCACGCTGGTGGCGTTCTCCAGCGGCTCGCTGCTCAACCTGGCGCAGGGCCGCTTCGGGCCCCATCCGCCTTCGGCCGTGCGCTGGATCGCCACGCTCGGCACCGACTACGGCGTG